>NZ_JBGFGM010000061.1:0-126639 GCF_041224635.1 Leisingera sp. XS_AS12 | reverse complement strand
ACGCGGCGCTACATGACACTGGAAACCGTCGCCGCCATTTGCGACACTGCCCCCATGGACCCGGCGACAATCGCCGCCCTGTGACTGCGGCCGAGCCAAGGCCGAAGAGCAAAGTTACACCAACTCCCGGGACACTATCCTTGGCTGCGGTAACCTGCGTGCTGCGCAGCAAGCCGTAGGCCGAGCCGCCTGTCACGTCCTGTTCATAGAACAGTCCGTGGATCTGGGCGATCAGGTCGCCATCCACCACCGAATAGTTGGTGTTGGAATACTCGTCCATCAATGCGCGGCGACGCGCGGGCGGCTGTTGGTAGACGTATGACGTGAAATCGGCGTTGAAGATTTCGTTCACGAATGGGCTGTCATCCGAAGGTTTCAGCGCGTGGCTCCGGAAGATGAAATCCACCTCGGGCCGGGCCGGGTCATTAGCCAGATCGTTGAAGATTTCCGCACCGCTCTGGCCCGAGCCGATGACTGCGATCTTCATCGGCTTATCCGCCGCCGCCAGTCGTGGCTTGACCGTGCTGAGATAGGCGGAGCTATGGACAACCTCTGCCGTATCCTGCACCTCGGCAAAAACTTCGGGAACGGAGGGATTGCCGCCAACCGCCAGAACCAGGTTCCGGGTCAGGCGGCGGGTTTGCTCGCCCTTGCTGTCCTGTGCAATCACGGCCAGCAAATCGATGCTGCCGCCGCGCGCTTGAACCGGCTCCACACCGATGACGTGCTGGTCATAGGCGCAAATGCCGCCCATCTGTTCCGCGGCCCAGGCAAAATAGTCGTTGAACTCATGTCGACTGGGAAAAAAGCTCTTTCGATTGATGAACCGCTCCAGCCGCCCCTTGGCGTGCAGGTAGCTGAGGAATGAAAAGGGGCTGGCTGGATTGCGCAGCGTCACGAGGTCCTTGATGAAGGAGACTTGCATATCCGAGTTGTCGAGCAACATATCCGGATGCCAGGCAAAAGCGGGTTTCGATTCCAGGAAAACGGCGTCCAGAATCGATGCCCCCTGCTGCGCCTTTTCCCGAAGCGCAATCGCAAGAGCCAAGTTAGATGGGCCGAAGCCTATCCCGGTTACATCGTGAACCTGCGGCGGGTTGGTCATTGGGCAACTCCATTAGTCAGTTGGGCGGAAACGGATAGGCTTAGCGGTCGGCCCGGATCGGCCGGGTTTGGCCGGGCCCAGAGGCGCGATTTGAAGAAGTAGTCGCGCTCCAGCCGCACCAGCACCGCGCGCTTATGGGCAAAGTCGAACTCCTTGACCTTGGCAAAGCCTGAGCGGGTGAGGTTGCGCAGCTGCTGCGTGTGGCTGGCGGCGGGCTCGCCGGCCAGCGCTTGGGTGCGCGGTTCGGCCAGGAACATGAAGTGCATCAGCGAAGGCAGCCAAGCGGTGATGTAATCGGCACCGCGCGTGTGTTCATCGCCTACCAGAACATGCCAGCCGCGGTCCCAGGCACCGGCCTCAAAATGGGCGCCTATGCGGTTTTCACGTGCCCAGTAGAGCTCGAAGTAGCAGAAAGGCCGCCCATCAAGGCAGCCCAGCACCGGCATCATATGCGGATCCGCTGCCATGCGGGCCAGGTAGTCGCGGTGGTAATCAAGCGTTCCGGATTCTTCAAAGAATGCCGCCACCCGTTGATCGTTCATCCAACGGTTGAACAAGCCCAGATCCGTGGCTGCATCCAGCGTCCGAATGGAAAAAACCTGGTCCAACCAGGGGATATTGCGGTGATACAGGGTCCCTGAAGGTTTCGCAGGACGCAGCGGGTGCTGCCCGTGCGGGCCTGGGACCATGATTTGCGGAAAGCTGTGACGGCCTTGTGGTAACCAAAGATCCGGGAGCTGCCACAGAAGCTCCGGGAATACCGCCAGCCAGTCGTCATCCAGCACCTGCGCGGCACCACGCGCCAGCAGTTCTGGTTCCACGGCCTGCCAATGCTGTCGACGCAGCGTGATCAACACTTCTTCGTCGTTCCAGTTGCTGAGCGCCTCACAGGCAGCCAGCGTCCCTAGAAAGTCCGGCGGCGTCTGTGGCGGCTCCAGTACCAGTCGGCCGCCGCCTTGGTCGGTCACAGCCATTTCCTGGCAGGTCCCATTGGAGAAGACGGTTACACCGTCTCCGGTTCTGCGCGCCCAGCAAGGCAGGTCTTTGTTTGCGGTGGTATCCAGTGACACGCGGTCCCTCCATCTAGTGCGGCGCGAAATTTCGCGCCTGGTCTGCTAAGAGGAACGAAGCGGCAGCGGGGAAATTTATAAGAATAGGCCCGAATTCCGGGAATTTTTGCTGCGCTGGAACCTTGTGCGGAAGGCATGCCGAAAGACCCTGCTCCGCAAGACGGGCAGGGTCCGGAGCAGGTCTGGTTGCGAATGGCCGGAAGGCCTCAGCTCAGTGCGAAAACCCTTTGGATGGCGCGGTTTACGGCCACTGGCAGTACGGACATGTGGTTTTCGCCTGTGTAAGTCTCATATTCCACTGTTACCCCCGGAAGATCTGCCAGTTCTGCGGCCATTTGCTGCGCCGCCGAGATAGTGCGGGTATTCGCTTTTTCCGCCAGCCGGGCGGCGGCGTCCTCCGTGCCTTCCTGAAACGGCGCAAGGCGGTCGCCTTCCCATTCGCCGGCGGAGAGGTGCACATAGAGGCGATGGGCGCCTGGGTCGAACCGCGCCTGATGCTCCAGCAGGAAGCTGTCCTCCCAGGTGATCGCCGGGCTTGCGGCGATCCAGTGGCTGAAGGCCGCGGGTTGGGTGAACATCAACCACAGTGCAAACAGCCCGCCGAACGAATGGCCGAACAGCCCCTGGTGCGCCGGGTTTACCTGCATTTGTGCTTCCACGAACGGGCGGACCTGCTCGAGCAGGCACCGCGCCATTTCCGCGCCGCCGCCGGTGCGCACCTCTTTGCCGCCTTCCCAGAACGGGGGGTAGCTTTGCCCGGGCGGCGGGCCGAGGTCCCAGCTGCGCCGGAACGGATCATAAGCGTCATCGGTGGGATAGCCGACCGCCACAAGCACACCCCAGCCCACATTGGTTCCGGACGGATAGCAGGCTTGCGCCCGCATCGCGTCAATCGCGGTGCCGATCACTGCATTGCCGTCGGTCATGTAAAGCACCGGCCAGCCCTCTGACGGCGGCTCGCCAGGTGGTTGCCACAGGAACACCCGCCGGATGGAACCGGTCGCGCTGTCTACCAAGTCATACCAGCGAGCACCGGTCCAGGTGTTGCCTTCGGCCAAGGGTTTGATGCCTGTCACTTTCGCGCCTCCTCGATCGCGTTCAGCACGTCGTCCACCAGTGTCTCGCCGCATTCAAGCCCGGCTGCTAGGCGTACCGAACCGGCAGGGGTGCCAAAGCGCTGGAAGACATTGGCCGCGCCCGACAGCCCCAGCGCAGCCTGGGCCGGGATCACCAGACTTTCAGGTCCCCCCCAGCTGACGCCGATCTTCACAACCTTCAGCACATTGGTGAAGCGGGGGATGTCGACGCTTTCATCAAGGTCAAAGGCAAACAGCCCGCCATAGCCCGACAGGCAAGCGTTGCCCGGATTGGCTTCAAACGCCGGGTGACGCACCCGTGTCACCGATGCGTTCGCGGACAGCGCCCGCCCCAAGGCCAGACCGTTTTGCATATGGCGCGCCATGCGCAGGTGCAGGGTGCGCATGCCCCGCAACACCAGCCAGGCGTCAAACGGGGACATCTTGCCACCAAGATAGTGGTAGGAGTCGTGATTGATCCGGTCGATCAGGTGTTTTGGCCCGGCAACAAGCCCTGCAATCGTATCGGAATGGCCTGCCAGGTATTTCGAGGCGGCGTGAACGATCAGGTCGATGCCGAAGTCCGCCGGGCGCTGGAACAGTGGCGTGGCCCAGCTGTTGTCGATCACCGATATGACGCCCTGTTCCCGTGCAGCTGCGCCGATGGCGCGCAAATCCTGCGTGGTGAAGCTCCATGACGTGGGGCTTTCGAGATAGACCAGCTTGGCCCCGGGCAGCGCCGCGACCACTGCCTCGGTGTCAGTGCCGTCAACATATTCTGTGGTGACACCGAATTTCTTCAGCACGCATTCGAACAGTCGGAAGGCGTCGGAGTAAAGGTTCTCGACCGCCACCACCCGGTCGCCTGCCTGTACAAAGGGTATCACTGCCGCCGCGATCGCCGCCATGCCGGAAGCAAAGCCACGCGCGGCTTCCACACCCTCCATCCGGGCAATCAGGTTCTCGAGTTCTGCTACCGTCGGATTATTGCCGCGCGTGTAGATGTAGCGCTCGCTTTCACCAGCAAACACCGCTGCCATGTCCTCGTAGCGGTCGAACAGGAACGATGAAGTCTGAAAGATCGGCACCGAACTTGCATCATGCGGCATGGCTGCGTGCGGGGCGATCAGCTCGGCGGTCATCCGGTCCGAAGCCGGGATGCCGGGGGCAGTGGGATGGTCTTTCATGCAGGATGTCCTTTCAAGATGAAACGCGGCAGGTGCCAAAGGATCAGCGCCGCACCGATACCGGTCAGCAGCGCTGCGGCGGGCAGGCTGGCGGACAGTCCTTCAAATCCCCACAGGCGGGTGAAGCTGAACAGTAGTGGCAGGAACAGCCAGCCCAGTGGCGCAAGCCCCAGCACCGCGGCAAGCGGGGCGCGGGCCATGGCTTGCAGGGTGACTTGGGCGGAATGGCGCAATGCCGTGGCGGGCAGCGATAACGACAGGGCAAAGACTGTGGCAGGGGCGAGCGCGAGCACGGCGGGATCGTCTGTGAAAAGGCTGCTCAACTGTGGTGCTGCCAGCAGTCCCGCTGCCATGAAGACTGCGGCAGACCCGCACGCCATGGCTGCTATGGTGAAGGCCGCGCGGTTCAGTCGGCTGGTGCTCCCCGCGCCCACAGCATGGGCCAGCACCGGCTGCGCGCCCAGACAGAAGCCTTCGATGGGCAGCGATGCCAGCACCCAAAGCCGCAGCGCAATTCCCATCGCGGCCTGGCCGTTGGTGCCCGCTAGATCTCCTGCCAGTCGGTACAGCAGCAGAAAGGCAAGGCTTGCCAGCAGCACGGAACCTGCCTCCGGCAGGCCGACCCGCAGCACCGGCCAGAGCATTGTGAGCGTGTTCAAGGACAACGCGGGGCGGAGCCGGATGGCACCGCGCTCCCGCGCGAAATAGGCGGTGTATAGCCCAAGCGTAGCCAGTTGCGCCGCCAAGGTCGCCAGCGCCGCGCCTTTGACGCCGAGGCCAGCCCAGAAGATCAGAACCGGATCAAGCGCCATGTTCAGGGTGAAGCACATCACCAGGCTCAGCAGGCTGAAGCGGGCATTGCCTTCCCCGATAGCGGTGAAGTCGCAGAGGATCTGCACCATCCCCAGGCCGGCCGAGAACGCCATGATGGAAAGGTAATCCAGCGCCGGCGCCTGCACCGGTGGGGCCGCGCCCAGAAGGTGCAGGACCGGTAGGCGTGCGGCCCACAGCCCTGCCGACAACCCGACCGCCAGCAGCAGGCAAAGCGCCATCGCGGCAGAGGCCATCCGCCCGGCCTCGTCATGGCGCCCCGCTCCCAGGGCACGCCCCACGAAGGCAGCGGTTCCGACGCCTAAACCGACGCCCACAGCTGCGGTCAGCCCGGTCAACGGCAGCGCAAGGCTTACGGCGGCAAGCGCTTCGGGGCCCAGTTGCCCCACAAAATAGGCGTCTACGCCCTGATGGGTTGCGTTTATGGACAGCCCGCCCACTGCCGGCAGCGCTGTGCGCAGCAAGGTTTGAAACAGGGCTGGACTGCCCAAATCGATCGGTTGCATGGGGTGGCTGCTCCGGCTGGTATAAGCTGTCCGTGGAATGACGGGCGGGGGCACTGGAAATTCACCCCAACGAAAAACTTTTTTGGTCTGCGGGTGAATTCCGTGCGCTGGCGCGCGTCAGGGAGGGGACAAGACCCTGATGGAGACCCCGATGACCCAATCCGATACCGGCCAGTGGATATGTGTGCAGAACAACGAGGGACGCTGGTCCGTTTGGCCCGCGGACCTTCCTGTACCTGCGGGGTGGCAGGCGGAGGGCGCGCCTGCCACCCGAGAGACTTGCCTCGCGGAGATTGAGGCCCGCTGGAGCGATCCGCGCCCGAATGCGTTGAAAAAGGTGATGGCATGAACACTGGACACAGCCTGGCGCCCGGTCTGATCAGCCTGACACCTGAAGAAAAGCAGATCTGCGCCCACGACCAAGTTGGCCAGCTTGTACCTTATGGCGTTCAGAAGATGTTGATCGAAGCCGATCAGCGATGGAGTGCTGCGCAGGTGCGTCAGGCGGCGGAGGCGGTGATCGCCTCACAGCCCGTTTTCTCGGCCCGTATTCACCGCGGTGCAGGTGGCGATCTGGCACGCATTCAAAAGGACGAAAATCGGATTTCGCTGACCGAAACGACTGCAGAAAGGGCTGAAACCGCCCTCGCATCCGCGCGTTTCGATCTGGATGGTGGTCCCGGGGCACTGGCGCTCATGGCACCGAGGGCAGGCGGCCACCTGTTCGCCGTGGCTCTGCATCCCGCCTTTGGGGATTTTGGAGTGCTCGAAAATATCGCTGTAGGATTTGCCGAGGCGCTTCAAGGAAAGACGCACGACCCCCAAGACCTCGCAGCAGTTCCGCCGCTCCCGGAGGACGAGCAGCGCGCGCGGCTGGAGTACTGGAGACCTCTGCTGGATGGCGAAAGCTGCGTGAACGCGCGCCTTCCGCACCGCTACAATGGGACAGAACAGATGGAGCGCGGCGAGGCTTGCCACGTTCTGAATGCCGAAACCACTGCAGTGCTGCAGCAAGATGGCACGCCGTTGGACGTCCTGCTGGCGGCTGCAGTTGGTGCTGGCTTGCAGCGCTACACCGGTCATCGCCACTTGCGCTTCGCCTTCGGTCAGACTGACTGCAAAAACACGCGGCGGAGTGAAGACCTCCTGCCGCTTTGCCTGAACATGCAGCCGGAAAGGCCATTCAGTGCTGCGGTGGCTGAAGCTGCACAGGCGCTGGCGCAGGCGCGGGCCAATGCGCTGCCGTCGGGGGTGATCGTACAGGATATGCTTCGCCGCGACGGGGCGGATCGCCATGTCATGGGCGCCGTCACCCTGCATGTGCAAAAGGAAATCGATCTGGCTGACGGCCTGCGACGCCTGTTCCTGCCCCAGCCGGCCGCCCGGGGTGAGTGCCTGTTGCAGGCCTATCTGCGCACCGATGGAACGCTGGAGCTGCGGGCCAATTACGCCCGCGGCTTGCTTGAGCCTGCGCTGGTGGATCGTTTCCTGGTCCATGTCGCCCGAATACTCGAAACCGGGCTTCGCAAGCCGGAACTGCCCGCTGGGCGGATCCCGCTCTTGGCGCGAAATGAACTGGATCTGCTTTCGGCCCCCTATGAGGACGATGCGCAGAACGACCCGCGCCCGGTGCATGAGCTGATCGCGGCTCACGCCAGGCTGACCCCGGATAAAACGGCGCTGATCTGCGCAGGCGTGGAGTGGAGCCATGGCCAATTGAACCGCCACGCAAACCGGCTGGCGCATCGGCTGCTGGAGTTGGGGGTGGGCGCGGAAGTGCCTGTTGCAGTGATGATTGAACGCGGCAACGAGGCGGTGATGGCGATCCTTGCCACGCTGAAGGCGGGTGGTGCCTATATCCCGGTGGAGCCGGACCACCCGGAAAGCCGCAATCACCACATTCTGACTGATGCGGGCGTGCAAGTGGTGGTCACCCGCCAGCGATATCTGGACCGGCTGCCCGACGGCACCGGCGCGCATATCCTCTGTCTCGATGACGACCCCGGTGCAGGCCAGCCGGAAAACGATCCGGACGTATGCATCCACCGGGACCAGATCGCATACATCATGTACACCTCCGGCTCGACCGGCAAACCCAAGGGGGTGGCGGTCGAACACGGGCCGCTCAGCGACCATCTGCAGGACACCGCGCGGGTTTATGAAATGAGCGGCAAAAGCCGCGAACTGCCGTTCCTGCCCTTTTCATCGGACGGCGGCCATGAGCGCTGGATGAATCCGCTGATGATGGGTGGCTCGGCGGTGATACCGGACGGGCCGCTTTGGACGCCGGAGCAAACCTATGCCGCGATGCGCAAATACGGCTGCAACAACGCCTCGATCCCGACCACCTATCTGCAGCAGCTGGCGGAATGGGCCGAACAAACCGGAGAGGCACCGCCGATGCGGCTGTATTCCTTTGGCGGCGAAGGGCTGGCGCAGGCGACGTTCGACTTGTTGTCACGGGAGTTGCGCGCACCGCTCTTGATAAACGGGTATGGGCCGACAGAAACGATCATGACCCCGATGGTTTGGAAGGTGCGTGCCGGTACTAAATTCGAAGGCGCCTATGCGCCTTTGGGGCGCGCAGTCGGCAACCGCCGGACCTATGTGCTTGACGAACGCATGATGCCCTGCCCGATTGGCGTGATCGGCGAAATCCACCTTGGTGGCGAAGGCGTTGCACGCGGCTATGTGAACCGCCCCGGCACCACTGCGGACCGCTTCATCCCTGATCCCTTTGCGCCAGAACTTGATGGTCGCGAGGGGGCACGCCTGTACCGGTCCGGCGACCTGGGCCGCTGGCGCGAGGATGGTACCATCGAATTCCTTGGCCGGGTGGACCACCAGGTAAAGCTCAATGGATACCGGATCGAGCCGGGGGAGATCGAGGCGGCCCTGCTGGAACAGCCGGGGGTGTCCGAGGCGCTGGTGCTGCTGCGCGAGGACGGGGGCAAGAAGCAATTGGTTGGATATGCTGTAGCGGCGAAGGAGATCGAGGAGGATGATCTCATGCGCGCGCTTGAGGCGCGGCTGCCCAAGCACATGCTGCCCACGGCGATTGTGGTGCTGGACCGGATGCCGACCAACCCGAATGCCAAGCTGGACCGGGCGGCATTGCCTATGCCGGGCGCGCGGCGACGAACGTCTGAAGGCGTGGCGCCGGAAAGCGCCGACGAAGCCCGTGTTCTGGATATCTGGCAACAGGAAATCGGCAATCCGCATATGGGCGTGACCGATGATTTCTTCGACATGGGAGGCAGATCGCTCACTGCGCTGAAAGTGCTGGTGCGGTTGCGCAAGCTGTGGCCGGGAACCGCCCTGACCATCGCCGACCTGTTCGACGCACCAACGGTGCGGGCTCTGGTGAAGCGAATAGCCGCAGGGAATGCCACAGGGCGGCAGGCAATTGCCCTGCGCGGCACCGGTAGCAAGCCGATGCTCTATTGCTTCCCCGGTTTGCTGGTATCCACCCGCGAATACATGCGGCTGACGGCCTATCTTGGCGATGACCAGCCGGTAACCGGCTTCCTCTGCCACTCGTTAAACGAAGACAAACGAATGAAAGTTTCGGTGCCCGAGGTTGTTGGGGGCTGTGTGGATCACATCCGCAAGGAAAGCGCGGGGCGCCCCTGCGCCTTCCTTGGTTGGAGCTGGGGGGGGCTTCTGGCGTGGGAGGCGGCAAGACAGCTGCAAGGGGAGGTAGACATCCGCATGGTCGGGATGGTCGACGTCTGTGATCTCGGCAGCGATTTCGCGCCTGGAGCTGTCCCGGAATTCGCGCCGGGTGAGCGCGAGCAGCTGGAAGCAGACATGCTCGCATGGCTCGGAAAGACGAAAATGCGTGCGCAATGGGACGCATTGATCGGGGCAATGGACCCGCTTTGCTATGATCAATTCCTCCGCTTCATCGGCAACGAAGCTGAGCCATTGCCATTTGATGGGCCAGAGGTTTCCAGCCGTGAGCACACGTTCTGGGTTCTGATCGACAACGCGCTCGTGTTCCGCCAGTACCATCTGGAACGGCTGGATCTGCGGGTGACGTCCTTTAGCGCGGGAGACAGCCTCAGCCGCGGCCTTAACCTGGTGGACTGGCGGCGGTACTCGTCGCAGGCCAATCCGGCAACGATCGTTCCCGGCACCAACCACCTGCATATCATCGGCGACCAGCTGTTCCATCGCCGGTTCAAGGAAGAATTGGACAAAGCGTTCGGCGGCTGACAGCCTTCTTCTGAAATTGCCACGGGCCGGAAATTTCCGGCCCGTGGCGCGCCGCTGCGAAGTCAGAATGCCCTATCAAAGACCGGAAGCTTCCACGCCGGGTGCGGCTGAAGATGCCGGGTTCCCGTCCGCTGCCGCACTTAGCGCCGGGCCAAGGCGGTCGAGCGCCCAAGGGATCGACAGCGGTGATTGGAAGCTCATCGCTCCCGTCATGAGGCGGTCCGCCCAGACCGATCGGCCCTCGCGGGCGAGCCGCAGCGCCCGATAGGAGGGCAGCGCTTCGATCTGTTTCCGGGCGGGGGCGTCCACCAGCCAAAGGACCGCATCCAGATCAAACAGGTCTGCCCGCTCGAGGCTGACACTGAAGTTGCCGCCTGGTCCGGCCAGCTCTTCAAACTCAGGGGGCGTCTTGATGCCCAGCCGGGCAAGCAGCCGGTTTGCTCCATCCGCAGGTCGGTAGCCGATGATCTGGCCGCCCGCGAAATGCGCCGCGGTGCCGCGCAGGCCGTCGAGTTCGGGATTGGCCTCGGCAGTTGCTCTGATTTTCGCGTCGAGCTTTGCAATAACCGTTTCCGCCGCCGCACCGCGCCCCGTGGCCTTGCCGATCAGCCGCAGCTCCTCTTCCCAAGGTGCGCCCCATGCGGGAAAGCCCTTGGGCGGCCCCACCACCGGCGCGATCTGTGACAGGATGCCATAGGTCCGCGCATCCATAGGTGCAAAGGTTGCGACAATCAGATCGGGATCCTGCGCCAGCACCCATTCGATGTCTATCTCGAAACCTCGCTGTACATCGGGTTCGGCACCGAGCGCCCTGCGGGCCGTTTCGGCCCAAGGCCAGGTCGCATAGGGATAGCCGCCAAACCACTCATGCACCCCGGTTGGAGCAATCCCCAACGCATAGAGAAAATCCTGCTCGTGATAGCCAACTGAGACGATGCGCTGTGGTTCGGCAGGCACGACAGTTTCACCGAACTGGTGGGAAACGCTGACCGGGAAACCATCCGCCTGCAAAGTTGAGGCGGGGATCAAAAACGTCAGCAGAAACAATAACATTTGCCGCATGGCCTGCCTTTCAATTGAGAGAAGACCTGGCGGCGAGCTGGGCGTATTCCAAGATGCCTAAGCCCTGCCCGGCGCAGGGTCAAGACGTCGGCCCTTGACCCCTTGCACGGGTTGTTACAGTCAGGAGCAGCCAGCGCATCGCCAGCAGAGTTCCGATTCCCAGCTTACGGCGATGTGCATGCGCTTGCGATCTCTGCAACCTCTTGTGGTTTTCACCGCTTTGTCCGGCCTTTGCGCTGCAGCTTTTGCGGCTGCGCTGATGTTCGGCGCACGTGCTGTTCCGCCCGAAGCGACCTGGCAGGCGCTGATCGCCTTTGATCCGGCGGACCCGGCCCAAGGTATCATACGCGGGCTGCGGCTGCCGCGCGCGTTGACCGGGCTTGCCTGCGGTGCAGCACTCGCCACCGCCGGGGTGATCATGCAGTCACTGACACGGAACCCGCTGGCGGATCCTGGCCTGATGGGAGTGAACGCGGGGGCAGCGCTGGCCGTAGTTGCCGCCATCTGGATGTTCGGACCACAGGATATTGCCGCGCTGGCAGTCGCTGCTATGGCAGGCGCGGGGACCGCCGCCGCGGCGGTGTGGAAGCTCGCGGGCGGTCGTGAAATCTCGGCAAGCGGTGCGCTGTCTGTGCGTCTGCCACTGGCGGGCACTGCAATCAGCAGCCTCTGCCTGTCGCTGGTGGCCGCGGCGGTTCTGCTCAACACCGAAGCGCGTGAGCATTACCGCTTCTGGATGGTCGGCTCCTTGGGGCAGGCCAGTACCGACAGCTTGCTCACCTTGGCGCCGGTGGCCGCGGCTGGCATTCTGCTTGGCTTGGCCTGTGCCCGTGGCCTTGATGCGCTCGCTCTGGGCAGTGATCTGGCTTCCGGGCTTGGCGCACGGCCCGGTCTTATCGCCGGTGCGGCGCTGACAGCAGTTACCGTGCTGTCCGGCACCGCGGTCGCGCTTGCCGGACCGCTGGGATTTGTTGGACTGATCATCCCGCACGCCGCGCGTGCTGTCGGCGGAACGCGGATAAGCCTTACTCTGCTTGCTGCCTTGCCGCTGGGTGCCGCGATGGTGCTGATCTGCGACACCATCGCCCGCGTCGCTGCGCGGCCGTCAGAGATCGCCTTGGGCGCGGTGCTAGCCCTGATCGGCGGCCCCGCCTTCATGTTACTGCTGTCCCGCGTGCTGGGGCCTGCCCGATGAGAGCGGCTGCGCTGATCGTTGCTTTCTTTGTACTCACCGGGCTGTCGCTCGCCGCGGGGCGCAACTGGCTGACACCGGTTGCCTTGTGGCAGGGGCTGGCGGCAGGCCCCGCGGAGGACTTCCTGATCTGGGGGCTGCGTCTGCCGCGAGTGATCTGCGCGCTGACGGTCGGGGCCGGGCTTGGGCTGTCCGGGGCAGTGTTCCAGTCACTGTTGCGCAACCCATTGGCCTCCCCGGATGTCATCGGCATTACCCAGGGCGCCGCTTTCGGCGCGGTGGCCAGGCTGTTGGCGGGAGGGGCGGCAATGGCGGGCGCTTGGGGCGGAGGGCTGCTGGCCATGTGCATGATATTCGGCCTTTCGCTCACACGGCAGCAAGGGATCGAGCCGCGGCGTCTGGTGCTGTATGGCATTGCCACCGGGATCACCGCTTCGGCCGGGCTGAATATTCTGATTACCCGAGCGGGCGATGCGGCTGCCGGTCAGGCGATGGCGTGGCTGGCCGGCTCGCTCAACGGGCGCGGCTGGCCGGATGCTGCAATCGCTTTTGCGCTGTTTCTGCCAATCGGGGTAGGATTGACAGCCGCGAGCCGGGTGCTGGACCGTATCGAACTTGGCGATGACCTGGCCCGGGTCCTGGGCACCCGGCTTGCGCTCTGGCGGCCGCTCCTGATCCTGGCTGCGGCATTTCTGGCGGCAGGCATGGTGGCCGTGGCCGGGCCTTTGGCATTTGTCGCCTTCGCTGCCGGACCAATAGCCCGCGGCCTGGGCAGGGGTGGACCCAACCTGCCCGGAGCGGCATTTGCTGGGGCGATGCTGGTTCTGCTGGCCGACCTCGCGGCGCGGGTGCTGGCACCCTCGGCCTTGCTGCCCGCGGGTCTTTACACCGCTGTGCTGGGCGCGCCCTGGCTCATCTGGGTGGTGACCCGCCGCATCAGCCACGGACAGCTTTAGGAGATGATATGAGCGTTTCCATCGAGAATCTAAAAGTGTCGCTTGGCGGCAGGCCAATTCTGAAAGGACTTTCGCTCGACTTGCCAGGCGGGGAGGTCAGCGGGCTGGTCGGTCCCAACGGCTGTGGCAAAACCACCCTGCTGCGCAGCATCGCCGGGCTGCTGCCGCTGCAGGGCGGCAGCATCTCATGGCGGCACCGTCAGGTTGCACAAATGAAAGCCGCAGAGCGCGCCCGGCAGATCGCCATCCTTCCCCAGTCCGCCCAGGCGCCCGAAGGCATGAAAGTGGCCGACCTTGTTGCCCGCGGCCGCAGCCCGCACCTGCGTCCGTTCCGCCCCATGTCCAGGGCCGACCGCGATGCGGTGCAGCGTGCATTGGCGGATGTCGGGTTGGAGCATCTTGGCGACAGGCCGGTTGCTGCCCTGTCTGGCGGACAGAGACAGCGGGCGTGGATTGCCATGGTGCTGGCGCAGGACGCGCCGCTGGTGCTGCTGGACGAGCCAACCACCTTCCTTGATCTGCCGCATCAGGTGGACATTCTGCGGCTGGCGCGCAGGCTAAGCACGGAACACGGCAAAACTGTCGTGATGGTCCTGCACGATCTGAATTTCGCGGCCCGGTTCTGCGACCGTATCGCCGCCTTGAAAGAAGGCCAGCTCGTTGCTGAGGGCGCCCCGGAGACAGTGCTGACGCAACAAACGATCGGGCAGATGTTTGGCATGACCTGTCGGATCCTGTCTGATCCACGACACAACACGCCTTTTGTCCTGCCTGACTGACCTTGGCACCACAATCACCACCGCAGTGCCAGCAAGCTCAGGCGGCGCAGAATAGCTCTGCGCCGCCCTCGTGCTTTAAAAGGTTTTTCCGACCGTGAGGGACACGCTGCGGCCGTCGCCTTTGGAGCAGCCATGGCTGTCATAGCAGATGCTATAATAGTCACGGTCGAACAGGTTTGAGACACGAAGGTTCACCTCCATATCCTCCCATTCGTAGCGCAGCGCCAGATCGGCAAGGGTATAAGACGGCGTTACCCGATTGTTGGCCTGTGTGGCGAAGGCTTCGTCAACATACCGGAGGCCGCCGCCGACGCTGAGACCTGGCACGACTTCAGAAGCATCATAGTCCAGCCACAGCGACAGCTGATGCGGCGGCGCCATTGCATTGTCATTGCCGCGCAGACCGTTCGTGGACGCGGTAATTTCCGTGTTCAGGAGGGTATAGCCAAACACGCCCTGCAGGTTATCGGTCAGGCGGCCGCGGGCTTCCAGCTCCATCCCAAGCGAACGGATTTCACCGGTTTGCGTGGAATAATCCCAATTGTTAGGAATGTAATCCTTCACGTTGGTTTTACGCAGATCGAACACCGCCGCACTCAGCAGGTAGTTGCCGTGCTCGGGCAGATAGCGCAGCCCAAGTTCCCACTGTTTGCTCTTGGACGGTTTCAGCGGCACTTCATCAATCGTTTTGCCAAAGTTCTGGATGAAGCCCTCGGTATAGCTGAGGTAGGGGGTCAAGCCATTGGCCATTTCGTAGGTGATCCCCAGCATACCGGTGGTGGCAGCGTTCTTCTGGGACTGCACGCTGGAAGTCAGCTGGTTTTCGATCTCATTCTCGAACCAGCTGCGCCGCAGACCGGCGGTGACGGAGACACCGTTGGAAAATTTGAAATGGTCCTGCAGGTAGATACCCTTTTCGGTGTATTCCTCCTTGTTGCGGGCAGACAGTGGCGGGTAGGCAACATTGAGATCGAACACCGGATTGGCAAAGCTGACGTCATAGGAGCCAGTCGCAACGTATTTCCGGTATTCCGTCTTGCGGCGTTGGTAGTCCACGCCGACGATCATGCTGTTGCCGCCGCTTTTCCATTCGAGGTAGTTGTCAAAGCCTATGTTGTAGGCCTCTAGGTCGTCGGCCGCAGCCGTATATGTCATGTCGCCGGTCGCGAAATCCGTCGAAGCCAGATACAGGTGCTGGTAATCGGTCTTTTCGCGGGCATAGCGGGCCTTCTGGTTGAAGGTCAGGCCATTGCCGAAGCGGTGCGAGAATTCCCAACCGAAGGAGCCACTGTCGCTTTTGTAGGAGTTGAACGGG
The DNA here is from genome assembly GCF_041224635.1 of Leisingera sp. XS_AS12. NCBI lineage: Bacteria > Pseudomonadati > Pseudomonadota > Alphaproteobacteria > Rhodobacterales > Roseobacteraceae > Leisingera > Leisingera sp. XS_AS12. The sequence continues at coordinate 111,342 of NZ_JBGFGM010000061.1, read as the reverse complement.
GACTGGCGCTTGTAAAAATCGTCCGGCAGGCTGCCAAGCGCGGCGTCATATTCCACTCCGGCCTGCGGTACCCATTGTAGTGGCGTACGCTCGTCTTGTTGCAGATGCATCAGGACGGTCAGGCTGGTATCATCCGTCGGCGCCCAGGTCAGGCTGCCTGCCAGCAGGTTGCGGTCGTTGTGGGAGTTGTCCAGCGCGGTCTCACCGTCTCGCACCAGCGCCGTCAACCGCCCGGACAAGGTGCCCTGCGCATTGAGCACGCGGGAGACGTCCACGCCCGCTTCGGCAGTGCCAAAGCTGCCGTAGCCGACATAGGCCGAGCCTTCGTTGGCAAAGCTGGGGCGTTTGGTCACCATATTGACCATCCCACCCGCATCATTGGAGCCGTAAAGCACCCCAGCGGGGCCGCGCAGCACGTCGATCCGTTCCAGCATGTACGGGTCGATCTTGAAGCTCGCAAAACCGTGCGATTTGTTCGGCAAGCCGTCGCGGTAGAGCGCGGCGGTTCCCATGTCGAAGCCGCGGATCGAGAATTGGTCATAGCGGTCGTCAGCGCCCCAAGTCGACGGGTTGATACCCGGGGTGAACTTGATGGCATCCTCGACCTGCGTTGGGTTGCGCCTTTCCAGCTCGGTTGACGTGACCACCGAAACCGATTGCGGCACTTCGCTCAGCGGCACGCCGGATTTGATGCCGGTTTCCGTTGCCGGAGCCTGGTATCCCTCGACGGCGCCTGCATACTGCAATTTGTCGCGAACAATAATCGGGGCCAATTCGATTGATTGCTCGTCTGCGCTCGCTGAGATGGCTGCGAGGGAGCAGGCACCCAGAACCGTGCCGCACAGCAAACTGCGGCTGGAACGCTGCCGGAGTGGGGCCGGCGCAAATTTGATAGTAATCACTGTATCCCAGACTGTGAACCGCGCTTCCGGCGCGGTTTCGGTTGATCACTGCAGCCCGCATGGACGTGCGGCTGTTCACCTGGGAAACGCCTGGGTTGTGGCAAAATACACAGCGATCAACGGCTGTCAATCACGGCAGCCTGGTCAAAATGGGGCTCCTCTGCGCGGGTTTTGCAAGCAGTTAACGTCAGTGAACAATTGCCCTGCATGGGACCGGTAAATAGTGCCAAAATGGGGCGTGTCTCAGGCTGGTCGGCCCCGACTGCACGCAAGTCGTTCAGTGAGATTTGTGCAATGTTCAATTTCGGCGCGATCAGGCGACTGGCTGGCCATCGGCATCAATAAAACGCGCTAAAGGGTCCGCCGTGTGGACGGACAGCTGACCTTTCCGGGTTGGGACATGGTTGGCATCCTGCCCGCCAGACATGGTGGTGCATGGCTTTTGCTCCTGCAAAGTTCGAGGGGCGACTATGTCGGCTTGCAGAACTATCTGTTGAATTCACTGAATAAGTAGACGATTCAGGAAGGCATAATTCGGATTTTGAGTATAAACATGGACACGGATGCGCTTCGCTTGTTTGTGCTGGCGGCGGAAAAACTGAACATCAGCGCCGCCGGGCGGCAGCTGGGCCTTGCTCCCGCGGTGGCCGGGGCGCGGCTGGCCAAGTTGGAAAACACGTTAGGGGCGGATTTGCTGCATCGCAGTACCCGAAAGGTGTCGCTGTCCTTGGAGGGTGCCGAGTTCCTGCCCTATGCGCGTGAGATCTTGGCGCAGGAAGACGCTGCACGGGCCGCGCTGGGGCAGGGTAAAACGCGCCCAAGCGGCGTCCTGCGTTTCACCGCGCCGAGCACCTTTGCCCAGCTTTATGTCGCGCCATTGCTGCCGGATTTTCTGCAGGAGTTCCCGGAGATGACGCTGGACCTGCGCCTGTCGGACAGCATCTTTGACCTGATCGAAGGCAGTTTCGATCTGGCCATACGCAATTCACCGTTGGCAGACACCAGTCTCAAAGGGCGCAAGCTGGCTGATGACCGGCGGGTGCTGTGCGCCTCGCCGGAGTATATCGCCCGGAACGGCACGCCAGCACATCCAGATGATCTGACCGGGCATCAGCTGATCGCGTTCAAGCACCAATCCGCACGCCCCCTGACAGGGCCGGACGGAGCCGCAGGAGAATTCGATCCGCGTCGGTCCCAAAGTCGGCTGATCCTCGATGACGGGCTGACCCAGAAACTGGCAACCGTGGCGGGGGCGGGAATTTCGATCAACTCGCTGTGGAGCGTGCACCAGGACCTGCAGTCCGGTACGCTGGTGCAGGTGCTGCCGGGCTATGAGGTCGCTGACAAATCCGTGCTTTGGCTGGTCTATCCCAAGGCCAACGTGCTGTCGCCAAAGGTGCGAGCCTTCATGGATTTCCTGATCGACCGGATTGGCAAGGCGCCAGCCTGGGAGACGCCTGCCGACGCGGCTTGAAGTGAAGAGGGGCCGTCGCGAGGCGCGATTTGTCCGGGCGGGCGTCTGGTCAAGCTTCTGGCCATGCCCATCTTGCGACGGATCTTGTTGAACGGCTGCAATCAGTTTCCAGCGGTAGACTTCGAGCGGAATGGCGGCGTAGCGGACCACAGGTACACGAAGGTTGATGTTTATGGTGGCGATTACCCTTCCATGCCACGCGGGGTATTCCGCATGTTGATCGGTCTTGCGGATGTGATGATCAACAGTGGCGCCATCGTCAGGACTGCTGGTCGACACAACGTGACGATCCTGCCGCAGCGCTCTTGGGTCTTACGAGGTTAGGGCATCGCAGGGAGACTCGGCTATCGTGAACTAGACCCGCTTAGCGTGCTGACGAAGGGGGCGCGGACCTTACTGTGAATTCAAACGGGCGGTGATCGTGCCACCCATTCAATTCGCAAAACCCATGCGGTTGAGAACGCAGGGACAAGACTGGCCGCATTGGGAATGGAAAAAGCCTATTCTCGGGCGCTTTGTTCGGTGGCATAGTCAGCCGTCACAGATGGGGGCAGCAGCCACGAAAACTTGTACGCCATCTGGGCCTTGCCGTCGTCGTCCCGCATCGCGGGGCGTTTCTTCCAGGTGTAGTCAATGCTTCTCGATCTCGGTTCCCATCAGCCTCAGGCCGCACTTCTTCTGGTGGCGGTTGTTTTCGCCTTGTTCTTGACCGAGCGTTTCGCAGCCGAGGTCACCGCACTTGGCGGTGTAGCGGTGGCGTTGGTGCTCGGCCTTGCAACCACGGACGACGTCCTGAAGGCGCTGAGCAACTCCGCCCCGGCAACCATCGGCGCGATGTTCGTGCTGAGCGCCGCGCTGGTGCGGACCGGAGTGCTTGAAGCCGTTGCAGAGACACTTGGACGAGGCATGTTGCTGCGCCCGAAGCGAACGATTGTCCTTTTCTTCGCCCTTGCGGCTGTCGCTTCGGCGTTCATGAACAATACACCAGTGCTGATGATCCTGATCCCGGTGGTCTTTGGCATTGCTCGCCAGCTTGGAGCCAGCGCTTCACGCTACCTCATGCCGCTGAGTTTTGTCGTCATCATGGGCGGCACATGCACCCTGATCGGCACATCGACCAATATCCTGGTGGACGGGGTCGCCCGCGATCTCGATCTCGCTCCATTCACGCTGTTCGAAATTGCTCCGCTCGGTCTTGCGCTGGCGCTCGTGGGCAGCTGCTATCTCGCGCTCGCTGCTCCGCGACTATTGCCGGAGCGGACGGCAACCGCCAAGATGCATGCCCCGCATAGCAGCCGGTCCTGGCGCGTCGAACTCTTCGTGCCTGCGGCTTCGCCCTTGATCGGGCGCAAGGCTAGCGATGTTGCCGATTTCAAGCGCAGCACCACGCGGTTGGTAGATCTCATCCGGGACGATATCTCGCTTCGACACGACCTGCAGAACGCGGTCCTGCAAGCGGGTGACCGGGTCATAGTCCATGCGTCAGACAGCGAGGTGGTCGGGTTTCGTGAAAAAGGTGCTCGGGGGCTTGTCATCCCCGGGTTGGAATCTGCGACTGCCCAGCGTCATCAGGTCATTGAGGTCTTGGTGAAAGACCGGAAGGGAAGCTTCGCAGAGCTCGGTTGGCGGCGTAGCCACGGGGTCTATCCGATTGCTTTGCATCGGAGAGGCAGCGCGCTGGACCTGCGTGATGAAAGCTTGCATCTTCAGCCCGGCGACACGGTGCTCCTTGATGGGCGGGAAGAGGACATTGCCCGCCTCGCTCGGGAAGAGGGTCTGATACTTCTCGCGCCGCTCCAGGCGCGCGCGTTTCGGCGCAGCAAGGCACCGATTGCGCTGGCAGTTCTGACGCTGGTGGTGCTGGGGGCGGCGCTCAATCTTGCGCCAATCCTGCCGCTGGCGATCATTGGCGCGGCGGTCGTCCTGCTGACCCGCTGCGTCGAGCCGGACGAGGGTATCGGCGCCATCGACGGTCGCCTGCTTCTGCTGATCGTCTGCATGCTGGTGCTGGGAACAGCGATGGAGCGCAGCGGTGCCATGGCCCTGATCGTCGACGGGCTGTCAGGGCCGCTGACACAGCTGAGCCCCGTCCTCGCGCTGGCGCTGATCTACGCGGCAACCTCGGTGCTGACCGAGGTGGTCACCAACAATGCCGTGGCGGTGATCATGACCCCGATCGCCGTCGGCGTCGCCAGTGCACTGGGGCTCGATCCCCGCGCCTTTGTCGTGGTCGTGATGTTTGGTGCGAGTGCCAGCTTTGCCACCCCCATCGGCTATCAGACCAACACGATGGTCTATAACGCCGGCGGCTACCGCTTTGGCGACTTTTTGCGGCTGGGCCTGCCGATGAACATCCTGGCCGGGCTGGTGACGGTCCTGCTTGCCCCGGTGATTTGGCCGTTGCAGCCTTGAAGGTCATGGCCAGAGCAGCCAGAGATAACCGCCGTAACCCGCCAGCAGCACCAGTCCCTCCCGGCGGCTGACCCGGCGCCCGGTTGCGGCAAAGATAACCAGAACGGCACTGACCCCGACCATCAGTGGCGCATCGATCGTCACGATCTCGTCAGGCACCGCGCCCGGCGCAATCAGCGCTGTCGTGCCGCCGATGCCGAGGATGTTGTAGATGTTCGACCCGACGATATTGCCGAAAGCCACATCGCCCTGACGCCGCACCGCCGCAATCACCGAGGTCACCAGCTCTGGCAGGGAGGTGCCGACCGCGACGATGGTCAGCCCGATCACCGTCTCGCCGATGCCGCTGGCGCGGGCCAAGGCCACCGCCCCGCTGACCAGCAGCGCGCCGCCAAGCACCACCAGTACGAGCCCGGCAAGGGCAAGCAGCAACGGCAGGAAAAGGGGCTGGCGCAGCGAAGGGCGGCCAAGGCCGGGGTCGGCCTGCAGCAAGGCGGCGCTTTTGTCATGGATCGCCCCCTGTACGCCGGTGGCACGCTCCTGCCGGATGACAATGGCGATATAGGCGGCCAGGGCAATGGCGAACACCGCACCGAGAAGGCGGCCCATGGGCAGCAGGGCGGACAGCACGGCGAAGACCAGGGCCACGCCAAGCATCAGGGCGGCGTCGCGCCGCAGCGCGGCTTCGGCGACGATGATCGGGCAGATCAGCGCCGAAACGCCCCCGATCAACAGGATGTTCGCGATGTTGGAGCCGACGATATTGCCATAGGCGATGCCCGGCGATCCGGCGAGACCGGCCTGCACTGACGTCACCAGTTCCGGCATCGAGGTTCCGAACCCGACAAGCGTCAGCCCGATGACCAGCGGCGACACGCCCAGCCGCTCCGCAGCCTGAACCGCTCCACGCACCAGCAACTCGCCGCCAACTACCAGCAGGAAAAAACCGCCGATCAGGAGCCCCAAAGTCTCGGTCATGTCATACTCCGACGCTGTTCGATCAGCGCATTGCCGTGCAAGTGGCGACCCGGATGATGGTCTTCAAGCCCCCGGCGATGCGCGGGTGGTGAAAGTTTAACGCACCTGGCAGATTTCTATCGACGCGGGTCCCGATGTCAGCCCCGTAAGTGTTTCAAGTCCCATGGTGGTGTCATGCCCCTACACCAGCGTTTAGGCGGAAGAGTCTTTCCCGACTGCCAGTTCAATCGGAATTACAAAGGGTGGAAAAGCATCTCTTTGCGCAGTTCGGCCAAATGCAAAGACCTGTTAGGTTGCGGTAGTTGCATCCAGTGGTCACCGCTAACTGTTGTCGTGCGACTAATTCTCGTCGCTTATGGGGGGCCGTGATTTCGACGGGGAGTGCAATGCGAAGGATCGCCAAGGCGAAAGACCGCAAAGTCTTTGGGGCTCTTGTATTTTGCGAAAGGTATCGCAAGAACGGGAGTTTAGGCTAGATTTATCCTATGGATTATGAAAACTCGGCTAAAGCCTCGGATCTCGCTCTGACACATCGCGCTGAGTACTTGGAATATTCGGCGCTGGTCGCAAAGGCGCTCTGAACTCACAAAGGGGACTTTGGGCATGATTGCGCGTAACAAGGTTGTCACGACCGGTGTGGCCGATGGTCGGCCCCTTGTTTTCATTCACGGCTTTGGTTGTGATCAGTCCATGTGGCGGCAGGTCGTGCCGAGTCTCGCCGACGACTTCCGCATTGTGACCTACGATCTGACGGGCATGGGGCAGTCGGATCTTTCAGCCTACGACCCTGAACGCTACGCCGACCTGCAGGCGCATGCCCAGGACCTGCTGGACATCATCGATGAACTCGGGCTGGTACAGCCGGTGGTGGTCGGCCATTCCATTGGTGCCACCATTGCGCTGCTGGCGGCCAACCAGGAGCCGCAAAAGCTGTCCCGGCTCGTTCTGGTTTCTCCGACGCCATGTTTCCTGAACGATGACGCACAGGGGTATCACGGCGGTTTTTCACAAGAAGATCTTGAGGAGCTCATCTCGTTTCTGGACGAGAACCATCTGGGGTGGTCCGCCCAGATGGCACCGATGATCGCTGGTCAGCCGGCCGGTGCTCCGGCGGCTGACGAACTCACCAAGGGTTTCTGCCGCACCGACCCCGCCATTGCCCAGCATTTCGGTCGTGTAACGTTCTTCGCGGATGAACGTTCAGCATTTGAAAAGGCAGCCTGCCCGTCCCTTATCCTGCATTGTGACGATGATGCCCTGGTGCCGATGCAGGTCGCGGAGTGGATGCGTGACCGAACGCCGGGCGCGACCCTGAAAGTGCTGAAGGCCACCGGTCACTGTCCGCATATGACCGTGCCGTCCGACGTGGTCGCGGCAATCCGCGCTTATCTCAAAGCCATTTAAGCGCCATGTACGACAAAGAGGAGCTTCGCTCAGCTTTTGCGGAACTTTTGGAGGATGCGCCATGCGGGATCGTCGTGACTGACCCGGATGGACGGCTGCAATATGTCAACGAGACACTGTCGCGGTGGTTGAACCTGCCGGCCAATGGGGAAGAGCGTCCGCAACGTTTGCCGGAACTCATGACAGGCCCCGGGAAGCTGTACTACGAGACACTTCTGGCGCCGATGATGAGGTTGCAGGGGTTCGCCCGCGAGATTTCCTGTTCCATGAAGGTGCGGAACGGTTCCAACCTGCCCGTGCTGCTTAGCGGGGTGGCGCGACAGGATTCCGAAGGAAACCCTGTCCGCTTTGACTACACAATTTTCGACGCCCGCGAACGCCGCCTGTACGAGGATCAATTGCGGGCGGCGCGGCGCGAGGCGGATGAGCTTGCGGCCATCGTCCGAACATCGCCGAATGGCATCCTTCGTGTCGAGGAGGATGGTGTTATCCTGCGCTGGAACGCCGGCGCAGAGCGGCTTTTGGGGCGGGGCTTCGACGCTGTTCAGGGGCTCCGCGTTCAGGATGAGATCCGGTTCGAAGAGGACCCGGACTGGTTTCCGAGGGCCGTCGAAACCTGCAAAAGCGCGCCGGAAGCCGTGTTCGAGACCGTCGATGGCAAGGGTCAGCACTTTGAGATCACCGTGGTGCCGATCCGGGAGCACGAGGTCGGACCGAAAAGAAATTTCTCGATTGTTCTGCGTGACATATCGGCCCGCAAGAAGGCCGAACTACGTCTGAAGGTCGCAATGAACGAAATGAAGCACCGCATCAAGAATACCCTTGCGGTGGTCGCGGGTATGGCTAAGCAAACCCTTCCGGCAGAATTCCGTGCAAGCTTCATCGGTCGGCTTCAGGCCATGTCCAAGGCACATGATATCCTCACAAGTGAAGATCATAAATCTGCGGACCTCATGGAGCTGCTCACGCTGACCGCGGATGAGGCCGGGGGGGCACAACGTTTTCGCATCAAGGGTATCACCGCGATGCTCCCATCCGAGCAGGTGACAAGCCTGTCGATGGCCCTGCACGAGCTGACGACCAACGCTCTCAAATATGGCGCGTTGTCTGAGCCTGAAGGCTATGTCGAGGTGACCTGCGAAAAGATTGAAGACACGGGCGATTTGCTGCGGCTGGTCTGGCAGGAATGCAAAGGCCCTCCCGTCGTCACGCCAACGCGCAGAGGCTTCGGCAGCAAGATGATCGACACGATCCTGAAGTTTGATCTCGGCGGGGAGGTGGAGGTTGACTACCGATCCGACGGGCTTCGGTGCGTTATTACGTTCCGCGTCTGAGATTGGCACCTGTGCGCCTGAGTGAGGGATGTGGATTACGCGGGAGGACAACATCGCCGCGCTCTGCCGTCGACACCCTGGTCGGGTCTGGAATCGCCGTCAAAGGCTGTGTCGTCGTGAGTGGACCCGGGAAGAGACGCGTTTCGCCGGGCCTGCCAGACCCGGCGAAGTTAGTCCCAGACAGATGCGCGACTTAGGCGGTCATGTCCTGAGTCATGTGAGTGCCATCGGGGGTCGGGGCCGGCTCGACGACCATCGGTGACGCCGTCGGGTCGTCTCGCAGCGATTTACAGAGCCCCCAGACCATCGCGATGATCAGGAAGGAAATCGGAAACGCGGTCGCAATCAGCGCCGTCTGCAGGGCACTCAGCCCGCCCGACATCAACAACGCGATGGCGGTTGCGCCGATCCCGGCTCCCCAGATAACGCGGAACTTGTTCGGCGGGTTTTCGTCACCCATCGACAGCATGGTGGTGATCACCAGCGTGCCGGAATCCGCCGAGGTCACGAACCAGCTGACCAGCAGCACCGTCGCCAGCAAGGACAGGGGCCAGGCGGTCCAGCTCATGTCGCCCATCCAGGAGGTCTGCCCGATATTGGCGATGGTCCCGTACAGCGCCCCGGGCAGTTCCCAGTTGCGGACGGTGGCAATGATGCCTGCGCCGCCTTCCGCCGCCGGGCCGCCTGCCATGTGCATCTCCTGCCAGATCGCGGTGCCGCCGAAGATGCACAGCCAGAAGAATACCGCCGCCGTGGGCACGCACAGCACCCCGACCATGAACTCACGGATGGTCCGGCCATAGGAAATACGGGCAATGAAAATGCCGACCAAAGGTGCCCAAGCGATCCACCAGCCCCAGTAGAAGATGGTCCAGCCACCCTGCCAGGCGACATTTGCTTCTTCGGTTGCGGTCCAGAAGCCCATCGGAATGAAATTCCACAGGTAGTCCCCGACCGAGGTGATGAAGAACGCCAGCAGCCATTTCGCTGGTCCCAGCACCACAAAGGCCAGCAGCAGCGCGATCGACAACCAGATGTTCCATTCGGAGATGAACCGGATGCCACGCGCCACGCCGGACACGGTCGAGGCAGTGGCAATCACCGACACGATCACGATCAGCACGATCTTCAGGGTCAGCGTCACCTCCAGACCGAACAACACGTTCAGCCCGGTGGCGATCTGGGTCGACCCCAGTCCCAGCGAGGTCGCAATGCCGAAGACGGAACCGAACACCGCCAGCAGATCCACCACGTGCCCCCAGGGGCCATAGATCCGCTCGCCAAGGATCGGATACAGGGTCGAACGCATGGTCAGTGGCAGCTTCTTGCGGAACCCGAAATAGGCCAGGCACAGCCCGACCAGCACGTAGAGCGCCCAGCCATGGAAGCCCCAGTGGAAGAAGGCCACCCGCATCGCATCCCGGGCGCGCAGCATGTCCATTTCGGTGTGGCCTGCCATATCGGCATGCGGGTTGTTCGGGTAGCCGAAAGCACCGGAGTTGTCGAAATAGAAGATCGGCTCAGCCACGCCGAAGAACAGAATGCCAACCCCGATCCCGGCCGAAAACAGCATCGCGAACCAGCTGAAATTGCCGAATTCTGGGCGCGAGTCGTCCTCGCCCAACCGCAACTTGCCGAACTTGGAGGCCATCAGCCAGAAACAGAAGAACATGACGCCGATCAGCAGCGAAATGTAGTACCAGCTGAACCAGTCTTCGATCCAGGCGCGGACCGTTTTGTACAAGTCCGCGGCCAGATCGACATTCAAGACCGTAAAAATCACGAAAAAGACGATCATCGCTTTGGATGCCGTCCCCATCCCCGGATGCAGCCCGGCAAAGAAGCCGGACTTCGCCACCAGGCGGCTGTTGGGGTTGCTTTCAGACATTGTGGCCTCCCTTGACCTTTTGCTTTTCTGCCCGAGGTCTTCTGCCTCGGGTCTGCCCGACTTTCGGACCAGTAATTCGCCGTCCCCTTCGGCCTCAGTTCAAGAATGCGGGCCGGATTGGGGAGGGGGGCCGGCCCGCAAAGGAAGACCGGCAGCCTGCGCACCGCCGGTTTCCAATTCATCCCCGCTGGCCGACGTGGCGTCCGACGCCGTCGGGCAGCGGCAACCCGGCGTGCGCGCCAGCAAAACTGGCCAGCTTGTCAGCGACCTGGGGTGACGGCAGCGAGGTGCCGCGTGCGTTCAGGTCCATGTGCAGCAGCAGCGTCTCCACCGTCGCCGCCAGTTTTCCTTCGGGACCGAACAGCCTGTGGAACAGGTGCATCTTCTTGCCGGTCCCCTGCAGCACCTGGGTGGTCACGGTCAAAGCGTCGCCCTCGTGCAACTCGTCCAGAAAGCGGACGTGGTTCTCGACGGTGAAATAGCTTCCGCCTTCGGCGATGTACGCGGCATCGACGCCGATCATCTCCATGAAGCGGTCGGTGGCCTGGGCCGAGGCCTCAGTGTAATGCGCCTCGTTCATATGGCCATTGTAATCGGTCCAGCTCTGCGGAACCGTGCGGTTGACGGTTACCGGCAGGTCCACCGCCTCCGGAACGGGCAGCGTTGCCTCATGCGCGGTGATGACACCGCCTGCTCCGCTGCCAGATTTCTTTAGCGCCCGCATCATGCCGACCAGGTTGTCATCCCGCAGGCGCTCCAATTCACGGATGGACATGTGGCCGGATTGGGCATCCGATTGACCCGCGATCAGGTCGACCAGCTCTTCTGTGAACTCCGGCACATCCATCAGCTTGGTCCAGGGCCATTCGAGCGCCGGGCCGAACTGCGCCATGAAGTGCTTCATGCCCGCCTCACCGCCAGCAATCCGGTAGGTCTCGAACAGGCCCATCTGCGCCCACCTGAGGCCAAAGCCCATGCGGATCGCCTCGTCCAGCTCTTCGGTGGTGCAGATGCCGTCCTTGATCAGCCACAACCCCTCGCGCCAGACCGCTTCCAGCAGCCGGTCGGCAATATGCGCGTCGATCTCCTTGCGCACCGTGAGCGGGTACATGCCCACCTCACGCAACAGCTGCGAGGCCTGCGCGCAGGTGTCCGCATCGCCTACCAGCTCGACCAGCGGCAGCAGGTAGACCGGGTTGAACGGATGCGCGACCACGGCACGGGCACCTTCCGCGTTCAGCTCCGACGGCTTGAAGCCACTGGTGGACGAGCCGATCACCGCGCTAGCGGGTGCAAGGCTCTGGATCTGCGCGTGAATCTTGTGCTTCAGATCCAGCCGCTCCGGCACGCTTTCCTGAACCCAGTCCACACCCGTTACCGCATCCGCCATATCCGCGTGGAAGGTCAGCGTACCTTCCGGCGGCAGCGCCTTGTCATAGAGCGACGGCAGGCTGCGGCGCGCATTGGCCAGGACTTCGCCGATCTTGCGTTCCGCGTCGGGGTCCGGATCGAACACCCGCACGTTCCAGCCGTTCAATAGGAACCGCGCGGCCCATCCGCCACCGATGACGCCGCCGCCAATGATTGCTGCTGTTTTCATGATCTATCCTCTGATCGCCTTCCCTGCTCACCCTTCGGCGCACAGGCTGTAGAAGGGGGCACCCATGGCACGCCCCCTTGTTTGGCTTACTTCGCCACCAGCGCGCGTTTGGTCAGGCCCAGCTTCTCGCGGACCGCCTCGGGGCCGATGATCCGGGCGCCCATGCCCTCGATCACGCCCACCGCGCGTTCCACCAACTGCGCATTGGTGGCCAGAACGCCTTTCTCCAGGAACAGGTTGTCCTCGAGACCGACCCGCACGTTGCCGCCCGCCAGCACCGACTGTGCGGCATAGGGCATCTGATCCCGGCCGAGCGAGAATGCCGACCAGGTCCAGTCAGACGGCACGTTGTTGACCATCGCCATAAATGTGTTGAGGTCGTTCGGCGCGCCCCACGGCACCCCCATGCACAGCTGCACCAGTGCATTGGGCTCCAGAATACCCTCTTTCACCAGTTGCTTGGCAAACCACAGGTGGCCGGTGTCAAAGGCCTCGATCTCGGGTTTCACGCCGAGATCTGTCATCATCTGGCCCATCGCCCGCAGCATGCCGGGGGTGTTGGTCATCACGTAGTCGGCCTCGGCGAAGTTCATCGTGCCGCAGTCGAGGGTGCAGATTTCCGGCAGGCATTCGGCGATATGGGCCATCCGCTCGGTCGCGCCGATCATGTCGGTGGCCGCCTCGTTTACCGGCAGCGGCGCCTCGGTCGAGCCGAAGACGATGTCGCCGCCCATGCCAGCGGTGAGGTTCAGCACCACGTCCACCTCGGAATCTCGGATGCGCTCGGTCAGCTCGCGGTAGAGCGCCAGATCGCGCGAGGGCGCACCGGATTCCGGGTCGCGCACGTGGCAGTGGACAACCGCTGCACCAGCCTTGGCCGCTTCGATCGCGGACTCCGCGATCTGCTTGGGCGAGCGAGGCACATGGGGGGATTTGTCCTGGGTGCCGCCGGAGCCGGTGACGGCGCAGGTGATGAAGACGTCTCGGTTCATGGTCAGGGGCATGGTTTCGCTCCTTTTGGGGTCAGATTTGCAATTCGGGGAGATCCGCAAACAGCTCCAGCGCCTGAGGGTTGGCGAGGCCGGAGAGGTTGCGGACGGGCTGATTGTTCACCACGTCGCGCACCGCAAGCTCGGCGGTCTTGCCGGACTTGGTACGCGGGATATCGGCGACGGCGATGATTTTGGCAGGCACGTGGCGGGGCGAGGCCTGCTTGCGGATTTCCGTCCTGATCCGGGCGGCTAGTGTATCGTCCAGCACGGCGCCCTCAGCCGGCACCACAAAAAGAACCACGCGCACATCGTTGTCGAAGCTCTGGCCGACCACCACCGCGTCGGCGACATCATCAATCTTGTCGAGCTGGCGGTAGATCTCTGCGGTACCGATCCGCACACCGCCGGGGTTCAAAGTTGCGTCCGAGCGGCCCAGCACCACATAGCCGCCATGTTCCGTGCGGAGCATGTAATCACCCTGCCGCCAGGTATTCGGATAGGTCGCGAAATAGCTGGCGCGGAAACGCGCGTTGCCGGGATCGTTGAGGAACCGGGTGGGCATCGATGGATGCGCGTTGCGGCAAACCAGTTCGCCAGCAACACCCTCGACCGGTGCGCCCTGATCGTTCAGGGTCGCCACATCCAGCCCCAGCATCGGCGCCTGGATCTCGCCCTGATGCACCGGCAGCAGTGGGCAGCCGCCGACGAAACAGCCCAGGATATCGGTGCCCCCGCAGATCGAGGAAAGCTGCACATCCGCCTTCCAGTCGGCATAGACATGGGCAAAGCCCTCGGGCGACAGCGGCGAGCCGGTGGACAGAACCACCCGCAGAGCGCTCAGATCGTGGCTGTCCGCGGGCCGGTTCCGGCGCTTTAGCGACGCGTTTATGTATTTGGCGGAAATACCGAAATGGGTGACCTTCTCGGCTTCCGCCAGATCGAAAAGGCGGTGGATGCCGGGATATATCGGGTTGCCGTCGAAGAGCACGATCACGGCCTCGGAGGCCAGCGCCGCCACCTGCCAGTTCCACATCATCCAGTTGCAGGTGGTGTAGTAGAACATCCGGTCGCCCGGGTGCAGGTCGCAATGCAGCTGCTGCTCCACCAGCATTCTTAGCAATGTTCCGCCGCCAGAATGCTCTATGCACTTGGGCTTGCCGGTGGTGCCGGAGGAAAACATCACATACAGCGGATCGCGAAAGCCCATCGGACGGCAGTCCAGCGCCGGGGCGTCTTTTTGCTTGAAGGTCTCATAGGCCGTCATGCCCTTCGGCAGGTTCCCGGCATCGCCCGCATAAGGCCAGACCACGATGTTTTGGATCGATGGCACCCGAGCGGCGACCTCGGAAATTGCGGCGCGGGTCTCAAACGTTTTGCCGCTGTAGAAATACCCGTCAGCAGCGAACATCAGCTTGGGCTCGATCTGGCTGAACCGATCCACCACCACGGCTGGCCCGCTTTCTGGCGCGCAGGAAGACCAGACCGCCCCCAGCGAGGCCGTGGCCAGCATCGCCGCCACGGTCTGCGGCATGTTCGGCACGTAGCCTGCAACGTGATCGCCCGGCGCAATCCCGGCATCCCGCAGAGCAGCGGCGAGACGTTCAACCTCGCGCTTCAACTCGGCCCGGCTCCAGACCATGCGGTGGCCAGCTTCTCCGGTAAAAACGATGGCGTCGCGGCTGTCGGCGTTTTTCAGGAAGCTGTCCACGACGTTCAGCCGTGCCTCAGGGAAGAACCGAACCTTCGTCGGATCGGGGTGCGCCTGCAGTGGGACACTCCCTTTATCGCCAACCAGCCCGCAGAACTCCCAGGCCAGCGGCCAGAACACCAGCGGCTGCGCTACCGACCACGCGTGCAGATCCGCAAAGCTCTTCAGGGCCAGGCCGGAACCCATCGCGGCCTCGGCCATGAAATCGGACAGCAAGGGTTTGCGGCGCGCCGAAAGATCCGGCTGCCAGAGAGGCTGGGCGGTCATGAGGGAAGTCTCGGATGTTGAATGAGCCGGTGTCGGCTCGGCGTCAGCGGATCGTCAAGTGACTTGACTTCCCGTACGATTAGCGCAGGAGTTGACGCAACGTTTAGACATTTTCGGTCAAAAAGAATACAAATGCCGCCACATTCACCGCCGATCTTTGAATTTCTGCTGTTTGAGGGGTTCTCCAACATGGTGCTGGCCAGCGCTATGGAACCCTTGCGCGACGTGCGGATGAACGCGGGCCAGGATGTGGCCGGATGGCGCGTCACGACGCTGGATGGTGGACCGGTGAGAAGCTCCAGTGGTCTTCAGATCACCCCGGATGGGGCCTTTGACGAACAACTACGCAACCGAAGCCTGGTCTTGGTTGCTGGCTATCACGTACGAGACCAAACCGCGCCGACACTTCTGACCAAGCTAAGGGTTGCGGCGCGCCGAGCCGAGCAAGTCCTGGCGCTCGACACGGCGGCTTGGCTACTGGCTGAAGCGGGCCTGTTGGACGGGCACACCGCGACGATCCACTGGCAGGAACTGGATGCCTTCGCGGAGGCTTTTCCTAGAACCGAAGTTTCCACCAGCCGCTTCGTGCGATCCGGTCCCTTCCTCACCTGCGGCGGAGCCAGCACCGCGCTCGATATGATGTTGGGCCTCATTCAGGATCTTTACGGCTCCGCGGCGGCCTTCGGCGCTTCGACCATGTTCGTCTATGATCCCTCACGGCAATCGGAAGCGAACCGTGGCGCGGCTCGGCTGAAACAGCGGGGGTCGCCGAAGATTTTGAAGGCAGCGAACCTGATGGTAGAGCACATCGAAACCCCGCTGAGCACGGCGGCGCTGGCGAAACGCGTCTCCCTGTCCGAGCGCACGTTGGCCCGCGCCTTTCAGCGCGAGCTGGGCATGACGCCAGGGAAATACTACAAGATGTTGCGGCTTCAGCACGCCCGATACCTGTCGGAAGAAACCCAGTTGAGCTTGGAGCAAATCGCTCACCGGTGTGGTTTTTCCTGTGCCTCCTCATTGGGGCGCTCCTTCACCGGGCTTTATGGGCGAAACATTCGTGACACCCATATTCGCGAATAGGCACAGCAATGTTGTCCTTTAAATCGGTTTCGGTCCGGTGCAGCGCCTATGAGGCTTTTCTTTCGAAGCCCAACAGTTGCCACCGCAAGGAAGAGCCGTCTTACGGGAATGATTTCAAGTTCAAGTAGACATGGAAAGCGGGCGTCGTGCCCCGATCAATTCCGCAATCACGGTCTCCGTGAGGGGCTTTGTCAGAATTTTCAGTTGGGGCAGACCGTTCAGGACGTCAGGGGGACGTACCGTTTGTCGCGTCGACATGAGAACCAGATCGCAGGTTGGATGCAGGTCGCATGCCAGTTGAAGCAGTTCCCACCCGGATGCGCCGTCGTCCAGGTTTAGATCGCTGATCACCATGTCCAGCCTGTGCTGGTGCTTGATCAGATTATTGCCCTCGCCAAAACTTGAAGCCGCCAAAACGACATAGCCAAGACGTTCCAAGGCGGTGGATGTGGCCGTCAGGTTGGTCAGGTCGTCGTCGACCACCAGGATCGTTCCCTGGTTTCGGGGTTTTCGCGCGGCGTCAGGGGCTTGCGCCAAGGGGGGGAGTTCCATTGTGACCGTTGTGCCTGCCTGCGGAGGTGCCGTCCGTGATTGGATTGTCAGCCGTCCGCCTGATTGGTGAACGAACCCGTCGACCATGGACAGCCCAAGGCCTGTTCCGTTGCCATCGTTGCGGTGGGTGAAGAAGGGCTCCGTGGCCCGCCGCAGGACGTCGGGCGTCATACCGCACCCGCTGTCCTGGATCGACAATCGTGCGCCACCGCTCTCCCCGTGGCCAACGGAAATTCGGATCGTGCCGGTATCTTTGATCGCTTGCCCCGCATTGACGCACAGGTTGAGGATCGCGCTTTCCAGTTGCCCCGGATCAACTCGCGCCAAAACAGGAGGGTCGTCGCATTGAAACTCGAGGGAAACCCCCGCGGGCAATGCCATTTCCAGAAGGTCGGCCATGCCTTCAACCAGCAATCCGATGTCAGTTACCTGCGGTTCAAGATGCTGTTTGCGCGCGAAGGCGAGCAGGCGCTCGGTCAATGACACGCCCAAGTCCACCGCAGATCTGATACGGGCGCGGAAGTGCTGCGAACTTTGATCGTCTGCATTCTCGAGAAGATGCAAGTTGCCGGAAATGCTGGATAGGATATTGCCAAAGTCGTGGGCGACTTCGCCAGTTACCTTTCCCAGCGTTTCCACGCGCCGGATTTCTTCCAGCCTTTCGTCTATACGTTTCCGCTCTGTCGTCTCTGACAAAAGCCAGACCGCACCACCGTCGGGCAGGGGGGAGTGGCGCAGCTCCAGAACATGACCCGAAGGGTCGACGTACTCCTCAAACCCGCCCCGTTCGTCGGCGCTGGCCTGCCGCACGAAGGCCGAGCGCGCGATGAGGGTTTCCATATCGGTTTTTGGTTTGGCGTCATCCGACGGCAGGCGCAGCAGGGCGCGCAGATTTTGATTTTCAGCGTCGATCTGCCCATCGACCGAGGTGATGGCCACGCCGTCCTTGATGTTTCGAAAAACTCGCGAAAACAACGCATTCTGACGCAGGACCTGGGCAGTACGGCGATCGAGTTTGCGCGCGTTGTCGCGAAACACTTGGAAAGCGGCAAAGAGTTGACCGATTTCATCGGTCCCAACGCCTGCCCGCGGGAGTTCACTGCGATGATCTCCTTGCGCCAGCGCGCGCATTGCCGTCGCCACCCGTTTCAGGTTGCGCGTGACATAGCGAGATACATAAAGCGCAGAGGTTACGGCGACCAAAAGGCTCATCAGCGTGAAAGTGAGAAAGGACTTCTTGGCGATGCCAAGATTGTGCGAGGTTTCTGCACGCGCCCGGCTGAGACGGCTCTCGGCAAGGGCAACCTTTTCTTCGGCATAGGTGGTGATGCGACCGACTTCCTGGCGTATACGAAAGAGCGCATTCTCGGCATCAAGCTGAGCAGCGAGTGCACGATGCTTCAGAACAAAAAGCCCACTGTCGCGGGAAACGGCGGCTTGGATCTCCTGATAGGTTGCCAGGTGGGAAGACAGCAACCGTGGCTCAACACTTTTCTCGATCTTGTTGAAATGCCGCGTGAATTCACCCAGTTCGATCAGTTCAGCGGCCCGTCCCGCAGCGATGGCGCTGGCCGTCAGCTGTTGAAGACTGGCCCAAATTTCACGCTCTCTCAGTGCGAGGCGCGTGTCGGCTGCATAATTGC
Organism: Leisingera sp. XS_AS12; assembly: GCF_041224635.1. Classification (NCBI taxonomy): domain Bacteria; kingdom Pseudomonadati; phylum Pseudomonadota; class Alphaproteobacteria; order Rhodobacterales; family Roseobacteraceae; genus Leisingera; species Leisingera sp. XS_AS12. Next base: position 93,108 of record NZ_JBGFGM010000061.1, on the reverse strand, counting down.
GGGCGCGGGCGTTCAGCCGCTGCATGTCACGGTCGGTCGCTGTCAGGGCAGCCTTGCGGGCAGCTTGCGGTACCAGCGCTGCGGTCAAATCATCAATGGCAAGTCGAAGCCGTGCCATGGGCAGGGCGAGCGTGGGGTCGTCGCTGGCGTAGGTCTCGATCCGAGCAAGGCTGTCGCGGACCTTTTCGGCTTCCCGCTCCAGCTGGAACGGGGGAAAAAGCGCGTAAAGGAAAGGGGCTGAGGTCGCCAGATCCGCTGCATGGCGCGACAGGTCCAACGCTTCGGAGACTTCCGTGAGCGTCTCCTGATGCAGCACGTTCATCCATGTTTCGGTCCGGTCCAGGACCCTCATGCCGATTATGCTGACAAGCAGGATCAATCCGAACAACACTGCGATCGCAGCCGACAGGCGGAAGCGGACGCTGAATGAGGGAAGCGCGGGCACCACCGGCTCAGCTCCCGGACAACTGGAAGATATAGCCCTGCGCCCGGCGGGTCTGCAGGTGAACAGGTTTGGACGGTACGCTTTCGATCTTGCGGCGCAGGCGCAGGATCAGCACGTCGATGGTGCGGTCCACATAGCGCTGCATGTCGGAGCCCAGCTCCTCCAGCAGTTCTGGGCGCGGGATGACACGGTCGGGGTTGCGGGCGAAATATTCCAGCAGGCGGTATTCGGCGTTGGTCAGCGGGATCTCCTCGCCCTCGGCATTCAGCAGGCGCCGGGACTGCACGTCGATCCGCTTGGACCCAAAGATGATCTCTTGCCCGGGGTTGGCGCTTGGGCGGGTGGTGCCGTGGCCATAGCGGCGCAGCACCGCGCGGATGCGGGCCACCAACTCGCGCGGGTTGAAGGGTTTTATCATGTAATCATCGGCGCCGGTCTCCAGCCCGATGATCTTGTCGATCTCATCGCCGACGCCGGTGAGCATGACAATGGGGATCTCGTAGCGCTCGCGGATGTGGATCGCCAGTGTCAGCCCGGATTCTCCGCGCAGGCGCAAGTCGATCAGTGCCAGATCCACCGGTGGCGGGTCGCCCAAGGCGTGAAAGGCCGGGATGTCGGCGCAGCAAACCGCCCCGAAGCCGCTTTCCTGCATCAACGCGGACAGTGTCTCGCGCATATCGGGGTCATCGTCCACAATGGCGATGAGCGGATCTGTCCGTCCCTCCTGCATGCAACCCTCCTCCTGTCACCTGCGGATCGTTCTGCGGCTTTGGCAGCCGATCTCTTTCTGTGTCGCAAGTAAAGCCCGAGTTTAAGGGGATGCGGGAGGGATTGTAACACTGTTAACATGAAACCCGCTTTGCGGAGGTTTCGTTAACAGAACACGGCTCGCAACCGCCTCGGCGCCGCGCCTATCGTTGCGGGGTCAGCGCCTGGTCGACCGGGGAGAAATCCGGCAGGCGGATCTAGGGAGGATACCATGACAAAGATTATTACCCGTGCCGCAACGGCACTGGGCGTTCTGTCGCTGAGCGCCTTTGCAGCCGCTGCCGAGGATTGTGCCGAACGCGGTGCGCTGGATGCGCTGTACTGCGATGCGAACGGAGATCTGGTGGCGGACACGCCGACCGATCCGGCCAAGCTGAGCAACCCCGACACGCTGGTCTTTGCCTATACGCCGGTCGAAGATCCGGCCGTTTATGCCGACATCTGGGAACCCTTCATCGCGCATCTGTCGGAAAAAACCGGAAAGGACGTGCAGTTCTTCGCCGTGCAGTCGAACTCCGCCGAGGTTGAGGCGATGCGTTCGGGCCGCCTGCATGTGGCGGGTTTCTCCACCGGGCCGACGCCCTTTGCCGTGAACCTTGCCGGTGCCGTGCCTTTTGCCATCATGGGCGCCGAGGATGGCCAGTTTGGCTACAAGCTGCAGGTGTTCACGCAGGCAGACAGCGACATCAAGGAAGTGAAGGATCTGGCGGGCCGCCGTGTGGCGCATACCTCGCCGACATCGAACTCTGGCAACCAGGCGCCGCGCGCGCTGTTCCCGGCGTTGGGCGTCGAACCCGACAAGGATTACGAGGTGATCTATTCCGGCTCCCATGACCAGTCGATGCTGGGCGTGGTCGCGGGCGACTATGACGCAGCGCCGGTGGCATCTGAGGTGGTTGACCGGATGGCGGAACGCGGGCTCTATGACCCCGAGGATGTGCGCATGATCTGGGAGAGCGATCCCTTCCCGACAACGTCGTTCACCGTGGCGCACAACCTCGACCCAGAGCTGACCGCCAAGATCAAGGACGCCTTCTTCAGCTTTGACTTCGCCGGCACCAAGCTGGGCGAGGAATTCGACGGCGTCAGCAAGTTCATCCCGATCACCTACAAGGATCAATGGGCGGTGATCCGTCAGATCCAGGCCTCCAACGGTGTCGAATACACGCCGCAGGGCCTGGCCGGGAAATAACCCAAACTACATCTGAAACAGCCCGGTCAGCACAGGTCTGACCGGGCGCCTTTCGCGGCCCGGTTTGCGCCTCTGCTCAGAGAGCGCGGCAGGGGCGGGGCCGCGCTATGTCCGGGAGACCGTCATGCTGAAAATCACCCAACTGACAAAACGCTATGGATCCGGCGATCCGGTGCTGAAGGAGCTGGATCTGACCGTCGAAGGCGATCAGCTGACCTCAGTTATCGGGTCTTCGGGCGCGGGCAAAAGTACCTTGTTGCGCTGCATCAACCGGCTGGTGGAGCCGACCTCGGGCACCGTCGAGTTGAACGGCACCGATTTCACCACGCTGAGCCGCCGCGAGCTGCGCACCGCGCGACGCCGGATCGGCATGGTGTTTCAGGGCTTCAACCTGATCGACCGGCTGACGGTGATGGAAAATGTCCAGTCCGGGCGGCTGGGTTATATCTCCACCTGGGCGGCGCTGACCCGCCGCTACCCGCGCGAGGACATTCGCCACGCCTATGAGCTGATGGAGCGGGTGGGCATTGCCCATTACGCCAACAAGCGCGCCGACGAGCTGTCCGGCGGCGAGCGCCAGCGCGTCGGTGTGGTGCGCGCGCTTATGCAGCGCCCGGAAATCTTGCTGGCGGATGAACCCACTGCCTCGCTCGACCCCAAGACCTCGGAGCAGATCATGACGCTGCTGCGCGATCTTGCGAATGAGCTGAAGCTGCCGGTGATCATCAACATCCACAACGTGACCGAGGCCAAGGAGTTCAGCGACCGCATCGTCGGCATGCGCTACGGGCGGATTATCTTTGACGACAAGCCCGCGGCACTGGGCAAGGACCAGATGGACGAGATCTACGCAGGCGTGCCGGCCGAGGACCGCGCCCAGGTCGGGGCAGCGGCATGAGCACGGCCAAGGACACCTGGCGCAAGCCGCCATTCATCGCCAATCCGCTGCTGCGCTACGGGCTGATGATAGCGGTCGCGGTCTATTTCGTGGTCACGCTGGCGACCCTGCCCATCGACTGGGACCGGGTCGCAGATGGGATGACGCGGGCGCAGCGCATCTTCAGCGGGGCCTTCCCGCCCAGCTTTGAACGCGCAGGTCTGCTGTTCGACGGCTTCATGGAAAGCCTGAAAATCGCCATCCTCGCCACGGTCGGCGGCATCCTTCTGTCGGTGCCGCTGGCCTTCATGGCAGCCAGCAACATCGCGGTGAAACCGGTCTACCTCATGGGCCGCGGCATCATCATCGTTGCGCGCAGTTTCCATCCGGTGATCGTCGCGATCATCTTTGTGAAGGCGGTGGGCTTTGGCCCCTTTGCCGGCGCGCTGACGCTGGTGGTCTATTCCATCGGCTTTGTCGCCAAACTGCTTGCCGAACGGATTGAAGAAATCGATTTCGGCCAGGTTGAGGCAATGCGCTCGGCCGGGGCGGGTTTCATCGCGACGCTGGCCTATGCGGTGATGCCGCAGATCATGCCGCGTCTTGTCGGCCTTGGCATCTATCAGCTTGACAGTAACCTGCGCGCCTCGGCCGTGGTCGGCATCGTCGGCGCAGGTGGCATCGGCGCGACGCTTGCCAATGCCTTCGGGCGCTATGACTACGACTTTGCCCTGGCGATCACCATGGTCATCGTCGGCGTGATCCTCATCTCCGAGGCGGTGAGCGGATTTATCAGGAAGCGGATTGCATGATGACCAATCAATCTTTGAACCAAACCCTGGACCATTGGTCCCGCTTCACCCTGCGCCAGCGGCTGATGCGCTATGGCGGCTTTGCCCTGACCCTGCTGATTGTCGCCTGGGCGCTGAGCAGCATCGACGTGATCTGGGCCTGGGTCTGGGATGCGCCGTCGCAGATGGGCGATCTGTTTGGCCGGATGATGCCGCCGGACCCGTCGAACCTGCCGTCGATCCTCGAGGCGATCTGGCAAACGGTGAACATCGCCACGCTGGCGACGATGATTGCGGTCGTGGTCTCGCTGCCGGTGGCCTATATCGCGGCGCAGAACACCACGCCGAACAAATTCGCCCTGTGGGTCGGGCGCTTCATTCTGGTCTCCTCGCGGTCGGTGAACACGATCATCTGGGCGCTGTTGTTCGTCGCCATCTTCGGTCCCGGCATCGTGGCCGGCATCGTGGCGATCATGTTCCGCTCCATCGGCTTCTTGGGCAAATTGCTCGGCGAGGCGATCGAGGAGATTGACCGCAAGCCGGTCGAGGCGCTGGAGGCCTGCGGTGCGTCGCGCTTCAAGATCGTGCTTTACGCCATCGTGCCGCAGGTGATGCCCGCGTTCTTCGCGGTGGCGATCCTGCGCTGGGACATCAACCTGAGGGAATCAACCGTTTTGGGGTTAGTTGGCGCGGGCGGTATCGGGATGATCCTGCAGGGGGCCATCGACACGTTCAACTGGCCTGAAGTATCTATGGTTCTGCTGACCATTCTTGCGCTTGTGCTTTTCGGTGAGGTGGTGTCTTCCTACCTGCGAAGGAAAATCCTGTGACAAAAGCGGCAGCTGGTTGGAGATCACTTGGCCTGCCAGGGCAAATGAGGTCGCTGATTTAGGCAACCGGCTGCTGTCCCCCCTGTGAGCACTGAGTAAGATGATTGGCACTGACGACGCATTTGACATGTATGAAAGCCTGCGGTCGGGGTTGCCGACCGCATCGTTTCCAGAGGTGTCCCGCATTGGGAACGACCTAGGCGATACCACCGCCCACTATGACGCCTACATACTCGATGCGTTTGGCGTGTTGAACCGCGGGGAAGCTGCAATTGCCGGTGCCGTCGAACGCATGCGGATGCTCCGGAAACTGGGAAAGCGCCTGGTAGTGCTGACCAATGCCGCGAGCTACACCCGCACCGAAGTACTAGCAAAGTACCACCGGCTGGGATTTGATTTTGAAGCGTCTGAGGTCGTCTCCAGCCGCGACGTTGCCTTCTCGGCCTTGCCACGGTTCCCCGAGGGACAGGTCTGGGCTGCGGCTGCGGCACCGAAAGATGATTTCAGTGACGCGCCGGACACGGTCCAGATTTGCCACTTGGGCGACGATACGGACCTGTTGGACAATGCAGGGGGCTTTTTGCTCCTGTCATCGGACGGCTGGACTGAGGCAAAGACGGCTCTGTTGAAAGAGGCGCTGCAGAAGAAGCCGAGGCCCTTGGTTGTAGCCAACCCGGATCTTGTCGCCCCGCGCGAGGAGGGTCTGTCGGTGGAGCCGGGATTGATCGCGCATGAAATCACGCAGGGCATGCGCAACCCGACCGTCTTTTTTGGCAAGCCCCACGGCAATGCCTTCCGGGCGGCGCTGGCTCGTCTGGAGGGGATCGCGCCGCAACGGATAGCTATGGTCGGGGACACGTTGCACACGGATGTGCTGGGCGGCGCCGCGGCAGGTATCGGGACCATTCTCATCACGGATCATGGCTTGTTCCGGGGTCATGACGTTGCCAGCTACATCGCGCAATCTGAAATCCGACCTAACTGGATCGTGACAACCACTTGATCGCGCCACGAGGATCGGAACGAGGCGGAGGGGAGGCTGGCGCGTCGCTTGCGGCCTTCGGCCTGCCTCCCCGGTAAATGGTCAGAACAGTTGCAGGTCCTTCTGCCCGGTTTGGATTTCGTCCAGACTGGGCATGTTTTGAACCACAAGAGGTGCAGGCGGAGTGCCCGGCATCGCAACAGTGGGCTTCATCGCCGCCTCCATGCCGAAGGCCGGTTTGTCCAACTCTCCCCGGATGTCGCGTAGCAGGGTCTTGTGATCCGGCATGGTCCTCAGGGTCTGCGCGAGATCCATTTTCGCGGCCTTCCACCATTGAAACCAGATCGGCTTCTTCAATGGCCGCAGGCGCTCCCTGATGCCGGTGCCATATCCGGTGTCATAAACCTGTTTGCCCAGAAGCACGGTTTGATAGACGCGATAGTCGAACAGTGTCGCGAACTCGATGTCATGCTCCATCGGCAGGCGGTGCTGCCAAACCTCGAGATTCTCGGCCAGACGGTCTGGAATCTTCATGTCTGTCCGTGCGTCGATCCAGTACTGGTCGTCGGTGCGGTTGCCCAAGCGGTAATGCAGGCAGATGAACTCCAGAACCTCGTCGTAGAGCTTGTTCATCTGGCGGTTGTAGCGTGTCCGCAGGGACGGCGCGATGTCCCGCGTGGGCAGGTGCTCCGCGAACCAGCGCACCGCGTGATCGATCATGTGGATCGCTGTACTCTCGAGTGGCTCGATGAACCCGCCGGACAGACCGATTGCCACGCAGTTCTTGACCCAGGCGTTGCGCACACGCCCGATCCGCATGGGGATCACACGCGGCGTCGCACCCTTGCCGCTGTCACCCAGCCACGCGAGGTATTCATCTGCTGCTTGGTCATCCGTCCGGTGCGCCGAGGAGAACACGTACCCAGTTCCCACCCGGTTGTAGAGCGGCACCCGCCATGTCCAGCCGGCGCCAAGGGCAGTCGCCCGGGTGAGGCTTTCGATCTTCTCGGGATCCGGATGCTCGATCTGCAACGCCATGGCGCGGTCGTTGGGCAGATAGTCCGAGTAGTCCATGAACGGCTCGCCGAGCGCTTTGTTGATGATCAGGCCACGGAACCCGGTGCAGTCTATGACCATCTCGATGTCATGGCGCCCCTTATGCTCCAGCATCAGGTGGCTTACGTTGCCCTGTTCGTCGAGCTCGACCGATTTCACCTCGTCCTGGATATGCTCCACGCCGCGCTTGGTACAGACCTTGGTGAGCATGCCCGCAAATTTCACGGCGTCCAGGTGGTAGGCATAACCAAACCGCTGTTCGAACTCGGGCTGGCCCAGCTGCCGGGCACCTTTGCACAGGCGGCCGAGATCGTCGTGCGGTGAGATGGACTGGGTGAAATCCCGATCGCCGTTGCCGAAACGCAGAAAATACTCGGCAGCGTCCAGTCCATCGATCATCTGGCCGTGGGCAAAGGGGTTCACGTAATCAATGCGGTTGCCCTTGGCATCGGTGTTCCAATTGCAGAACTTCACGCCCAGTTTGAACGACGCGTTGGTCTCGCGGAAAAACGACCGCTCTGAGATGCCCGCCTGTCGCAGCGTTCCCGGCATCCGCGGCACCGTGGCCTCGCCGACCCCCACGGTCGAGATGTTGGGGCTCTCGATCAGGCAGAGGTGCGGCCGGTCCTTGGGCGAGGAGGTGCGCGCGAACAGCGTGTCGAGGATCAGCGCGGTCATCCAGCCGGCCGTGCCGCCGCCGACGATGGTGATTTTGCGCAAACGATTATTCATGTAGTTCTGTCCCTGTTGGCTTTTTCTGGCTTTTTACAGGGATCGTAGCGCAGCTATTCGGCGCCTGGCTAGAACCAATATTGCATGGTTTGGACCTCGTATCAGGCGACGTTGCGGACGGTCGCCCTTGGTTTGCCACCGGGTCCGCTGGCAATTGTGCCGCGGAGAGCGACTAAACAATTGAATTTCGAACCAAACCCGCAGCCATGTGGCGGCGTGTCCGTCTGGCCACCTGTTCCATCAATCCATGGCAACTCGTGCTCAAGACAGCTGATCGCACGGCCAGTCTGAGGGAACGGTTTCGGCAATTCTCAGCCGCGCCCCTATGAGGCGCGGCCTTTTCATCATCGTAGGGGCCGCTGGCATTAGAACCAGCGAACGGTATCCTCCATCGTGCGGCGTGTCTTGGGGAACTGCGGGTCTGCCGCGCGGTAACCAAAGGCGAACATCACTGCGGGCTTGTAGTGTTTGGAGTCGATGCCGAAGTGCTTTTCTAGCGTTTCGGTCGTCCGGTCCATGTCGAATCCTTCGATCGGGCAGGAGTCGATGCCCATCAGCGCTGCAGATGTCATCATGTTGGCGAGCACGATATAGGCCTGTTTGCCGGCCCAATCGGTCATCTCGCGATCCGTCGTGATCTTGTGGTCAGTCGACTGAAACTTGCCATATGCGCCGTTGAAAATCTCGATGACGTCTTCCGGCAGTTGCTTCACATTGCGGTAGAAGTCCTGAAGATATGCTGACCCCGCAGTCATCGCCTCGGCAGTGTTCACAACAATGATGCCGAAATGGCTGGCGGTGCCGAGCTGGCCGGTGGTGCCGTTCATCATGCCATTCGCCCCCCAGGAAAACTCACGGAACAATTCCCGTTTTTCCTGGGACTGGATCATGAGGATCTTAAACGGCTCGTGCCCGAAGGACGTCGGCGACAGCCGCGCGGCCTCAAGAATGGTCTCGAATTCTCCCTCGCTGATTTTGCGGTCCCGATCAAACACCTTGGTGGCGTGACGAAAGTTGAAGGCCTGGATGATTTCGGCCTGGATGCGGGCGGTGTCGGTGACGTCTTTCATGGTTTTCTCTCCAATTCTGATGACGCCGATTTAGGCTGAGGCTGCGCGAAGGATTAGAAGCCGCATTGCCAAAACAGAATTCGGATATTCGGCATTAATGCTCCACACCCTGGCTCGCCACGCCACGCGAAACCGGACGTGCTTGGAGATTCATACCCCCTGATCCGGCGGACCACTGGTCCTGTCGGCCTGCCCGAAAGCGAAGGCAGCGCCGGAACGAGTTCCAACCCTGATGAGTTCTGTTTCCAAGGAGGCTCATCATGACTATGCGATTTGAACAAATCCTGGCGGAAGGTGTCGCTGAATGTTCCTATCTACTGGGGGATGATGCCGCGCATGTCTGTGCCGTTGTCGACCCCCGCCCCGATGTCGACATCTATCTTGAAACGGCGCGCCGCTACGGGTTGGCGATCACCCATGTCTTCGAGACCCACATCCACGCGGACTTTCTGAGTGGCGCGCGGGAACTGGTCGAACGTCTCGGCGGGCAGGCAAAGCTTTACGTCAGCGAAGAAGGCGGAGCAGAGTATGGTTTTGACCATGAAACCGTGAAGGACGGGGACGAGTTCACCTTTGGCAGCTTGCGAATGAAGGCCCGCTTTACCCCAGGTCACACGCCTGAGCACATGTCCTATTTCCTGTTTGATGGCGAAACCGAGACGCCTTGGGGCGTACTCTCGGGGGACGCCTTCTTCGTCGACAGCGTCGGTCGGCCGGACCTTCTGGGGAAAGAGCAAACAGAGAAACTGGCGGAGCAGCTGTTCCACACCGTGCGCGACATCTTCATGGCGCTGCCGGACGATGTGATCATATACCCCTGCCATGGGGCCGGGTCAGCCTGCGGGCCGGACATCGGCGATCGCATGTCGAGCACTATCGGCTATGAACGCAAGTTCAATGATTATGCCCGTATCGAAGACCTCGACAGGTTCAAGGAGGTGATCCTCGGCGACGCCCCACCAGTGCCCACGCATTACCCGCGCATGAAAAAGGTCAACGCCAAAGGGCCCGAAGTGCTTGGCAACTTGCCGCGGATCGAGCCGATGTCGGTGGAGCGTTTTGCCGCCGCTATTAAGGGGGACGCGCAGGTTCTCGATGTGCGCGACATGATGGGGTTCGGTTCCGGTCATGTGCCGGGGAGCCTGAACATCGGCGCGCAGCCCGAACTGTCTGTTTGGGCGGGTTGGTTGATTGACCCGGAGAAACCGATCTTCCTCGTCCTCCCGGATGACAGAAAGGTGTCCGACGTGCTGCGATTGTTGTGGCGCACGGGATTTACCAATTTCGGCGGCTACCTGGCTGGCGGAATAAACGCCTGGCGTGAAGCTGGACGGGAATTTTCGCAGATCCCACAGAACTCTGTTCATGACCTGAAAGCGGCGGAGGACATCACGCCACTTGACGTGCGCAAACCCGACGAATGGGGAGCTGGGCACATTCCCGGCGCCCAACATGTCTTTTTGGGGGAGTTGCGAGACAAACTGGCTGATCTTGATCGTACCGCGCACTATGCAACCTACTGCGCCAGCGGTTTCCGCGCCTCGATCGCAGCCAGTATTCTGAAACAGCATGGATTCGAAAATGTACGTAACGTGCCCGGCAGCTGGAAGGCCTGGCAGGCCGCGGGCTATGCCGTGGAAGAGACGAAGTGAGGAAAGAAACGATGCACGATACAGTTAACATCAATGACCGTTTTACCGTTGCAAAGTTCGCTCCGACCTCTGAGCAGATCGAGAGCGCTGCGCGTCAAGGGTTTCGTTCCATCATCAACTTCCAAACCGGCGAGGAGGTGAAGGCTGACCACATGACACCCGACGAAGAGGCGCGTGTGGCAGGCCAGGCTGGCCTGAAGTATCTGCATCAGCCCGTCGACGTCGCCTCACTGTCTGACGAACTGGTCGACCGTTTTCGTAGCAAGGCTGCTGAACTGCCGACACCTGTTCTGGCGCATTGTGCATCCGGCAAGCGGGCGGCTGCCATGGTGATGATGCACGTCGCATGCGAGGAAGGTATGGACGGCGACACAGCCATTGCCACCGCCCAGGACAGCGGCGCGGAAATCGGATCTTCGGAAATTGAGCATTTCGTGAAAGATTACATCAACCGCCGTAACGCGTAGCACCAGTATGCCAACACGTTCGAGCAGCGCGTGGCGGAGAGGGGAAGCTAACCCTACCGCCTGCTGAGGTCGCAGCCATGCCTATTGGTGCCTCCAACAAGCCGGCGCAAAGGCTAGTGCGTGCTCTGAAAAGGGCCCGCGCTAGCCTTATCTTCAGTCTTCTACACGTTCCCGCTTGGAAGAGGCTTGCAGAAGGAACTCATCAATCGAGTTCACCAGATATGGTTGCGAAGATTTTGTCTCGACCCAGCTCCGGTCTGGGCGGATAGATCCACTGGGTGTTGATCTGGGTCTTCATAGCAGCGCCCTCGGCGCGGATCTTGACGACTTCCCGGTCCCATCCGTTGGTGAACACCGCGCCATAAGGGCCGAGCGCGAGACAGGTCGCGTAAAAGGGTTGGCTATAGGCCGATGTTGCTTTGCCCAGCATGTCCAGAACCGCGTTCTTTCCAGCGGCGAGACCCATGGGTATTGCGTGCTGGCACGACATCAGCGTGTGATGGTCAGCATTGGCTTGGGCAAGCGCGACATCCCCCGCGGCAAAGATCGTCGGCACGCTGCTGACGCGCAGGTCGGCATCTACGGGCACGCGGCCATCCTGCGGGCAGTGGTTCGGCAAGAGCTGGGTCAAAGGAGAGGCGTGAAAGCCGGTCGCGAAAATCAGTGTCCGGGTTTCGATTTCTTCTCCCGTAGACAGCTGAACATGCCGTTCCGATGCGGAAACAACAGAGGTATCCCCTTTGAACTGGATATCATTTTCCCGCAGCGCCAGGTGAACTTCCGCCTCCAATGTGTCGCCCAGACCGGCACCCGGCAGCTTGTTTCGATCTATCAACAGAACCCGAAATGCCCGGCCGAAACGGGAACGAAGTGCCAAAGCCACTTCGAGGCCGGTAAAGCTCGCTCCGACAATCAGGATGGTTCCAGCGCAGGTGTCATTTACATCCAAGGTATCAAGATGACGATCCAGCCTTTGCGTGCTGTCATGCGTGTCCACGACAAAGCCAAACTCTTCTGCGCCTGGGATCGGGGGCAGATGGGCTTGGCTGCCTGTCGCAAGGATTAACCGGTCATGATGGAGCGTTTCAGACGTGCCAAGACGTACGGTCGAAGGACTGATGCCAATGATCTCCCCAAGTGTCAGATCGACACCGATCTCGTCAAACAAGGGCCGCATCGGTACGAGCATCTCGGGTGTCGCCCCCTCGTATAGTCGTGGACGAATGCTCAGCTGATCTGTGTTCGATACGAGACGGATTGATAGGTCCGTTGCGCCTTCTTGTTGGCGCGTTGCGGCGGCGGCCATGGCGGCCCAGACCCCGGCAAACCCTCCGCCTGCAATCAGTAGTTCTGTCATGGTGTTTTCTCCTGAATGTTGCTTCGGTAAGGGCTTTACGCTTCGCAGACTTGCGAATAAATCGAAGTTTGTGACTATTTGATTCCTGAAAATGAGAGCGCATGATTGACTGGGAAGCCTACCGACTTGTCCTGAGTATCGCCCGGTGCGGTCGCATGTCCGAAGCGGGCAGGGAGCTCGGCGTGACCCAATCCACGATGTTCCGTCGCCTGGCGGATCTGGAGGCGAAGTTGGGCCGCCCGTTGTTTCATCGGGACCAGGGAGCCTACACGCCGAATGAGGATGGGCTGCGCCTCGTGGCGGCCGCTGAAAATATGGAGCAGAACGCCGCTGAAGCGCTGCGACAGGTGACGGGACTGGATCAGAAGTTGAGGGGGAGAGTGACGATCGCGGCGAGCGAGGTGCTGGCTTCATTCTTCCTGGCACGTCATGTCGCAGCGATCGGGCAGGCGCATAAGGGGCTAGAGGTCAGCCTGCTCGCGGGCAATCAGACGCTGAGCCTGGCAAACCTTGAAGCCGATATTGCGATACGTCCGCAGCGTCCGAAAGATGGCGCCCTTTTTGGTCGCAAGCTGGCGACGATACGCTGGGCCGTTTACGCGCCTGAAGGGACGGCGGATCTTGCAAGCGACATGCCCGATGGCAGGATCGGTTTCCTGGGTGACATCTTTGTAGAACGTATTATCCAGTCGCAAAATGCGCATACGCCGGATCGGGCCGCGCAGTTTTTCTCCAACAGTTTGGTATTGAGCGCGAGCCTTGCCGCGAGCACCAAATCAGAGGCGTTTCTTCCCGTCATACTGGGGGAACAATGGCCGGGCCTGGTACGCAATTCCGATCCGATCACCCACGACTTCAGCGAACTCTGGATCGTATGCCACAACGACATGCGAAAGAATGCAAAGGTCCGCGTGGTCTTTGATGCTCTCATCGAGGCCGCACGTGCGGACCGCGCATTGTTTGAAGGGACACCATCCGTGTCCCAATGAAGGCATCCCATCAAGCGCGATTGCGTCGCCGCGCTTGATGAGATTGTCGCGGCTGCAGCCCGGGCCTTCCGCCGGTATAAAGTGAACTTATAGCAAGGGTATCCAGACCCCGAAAAATGCAACTAGCTACCCGATGGCTTTGGACTGGTTGACGCGCTTCGATAGTTCCTTGTGGCTCTCAACCCGTTCCGAGTAGCGGTAAGTGAGGTGGTCCTTGATGTCGCGTGTGAGCAGGGTGAATTTGACGAGCTCCTCCATCACATCGACGATCCGGTTGTAATAAGGTGAAGGCTTCATACGCCCGTTTTCGTCGAATTCGTCCCAGGCTTTGGCAACAGAAGACTGGTTGGGAATCGTCAACAGGCGCATCCACCGCCCGAGAATGCGCAGTTGGTTCACGGTGTTGAAGCTTTGCGAGCCGCCGCAGACCTGCATTACGGCTAGCGTCTTGCCCTGAGTCGGCCGTACTCCTCCCAGACTGAGAGGGATCCAGTCGATCTGCGCCTTCATGATGCCGGTCATGGCCCCGTGGCGCTCGGGCGAGGACCAGACCATGCCTTCGCACCAGTTCACAAGATCCCGCAGTTCTACGACCTTTGGATGATCCGCTTCACAGCTGTCCGGCAAGGGCAGGCCACGCGGATCGAAAATGCGGACCTCCGCGCCGAGGTGTTGCAGGACGCGCGCCGCCTCTTCGGTGGCAAAGCGGGAGAAGCTACGCGCCCGCAGCGAGCCATATAGCATCAGAATTCGGGGTGCGTGCTGGCTGCGTGTTGCAGGAAACAGCGCGGCCGGGTCGATGCTGGCAAGTCTGGTGCTGTCCAGTTGGGGGGTATCGGTCAAATGCGGTCTCCATTTTTATTTATTACCATCTGGCCGTCTTCCTTGTAGACCGGCCCCGTGGGCAGAGTGTCGAGGAGGTCGAACACCTGCTCGGACGGGCGGCAGAGGCGGACGCCCTTTGCAGTGCAGACAATCGGGCGATTGACCAGGATCGGGTGCGCCAACATCGCATCAAGGATGCGGTCGTCCGTGACGCCGGGCTCCAACAGGCCCAATTCCAGCGCGGGCGATTTGGTTTCGCGAAGTGCCTCCCGTGGTGTAAGCCCGGCCGCCGCGAACAGCGCCAGCAGCTGTGGGCGGGTCCAACCTTCGTCCAAGTAATTGACGACTACCGGCTCGACGCTGCTGGCACGGATAAAAGCCAGCACGTTGCGCGAGGTGCCGCAGTCGGGATTGTGGTGCATGACGATCATCGGTCAGCCCTTCGGAAAACGACTGCGGGTTCGGTTGGCAAAGGCCACAAGCGACAGCATGACGGGCACTTCGACAAGCACACCGACCACAGTCGCCAGCGCCGCACCCGAATTCAGGCCAAAGAGGCTGATGGCGACGGCTACGGCCAGTTCGAAGAAGTTCGAGGTGCCGATCATCGCGCAAGGCGCGGCAATCTTGTGCGGAACGCGCAATGCGTAGGCAGCCCCGTAGGCTAGGGCAAAAATGCCGTAGGACTGGATCAGGATCGGTACGGCAATCAGCAGGATCACACCGGGCCGAGAGAGAATGGTTTCGCCCTGCAGGCCGAACAGGATGGCAACCGTGGCGATGAGCCCGGTCATGGACAGCGGTTTGATCCGCGCGGTGAAGGCGTCGATGGCGGCCTGCGATCCCAGCACACGGCGGGTTATCAGCCCGGCCACCAATGGCAGGACGACATAAAGTAGCGTGGCCAGAAGCAGCGTGTCCCAAGGCACGACCACGTCTGTCACCCCCAGCAACAGGGCGACGATAGGGGCAAAGGCCACCACCATGATGAGGTCGTTCACCGAGACCTGCACCAAAGTGTAAGTGGCGTCGCCACGGGTCAGCTGCGACCAGACAAACACCATGGCGGTACAGGGTGCCGCGCCCAGAAGGATCAGCCCCGCAATATACTGCGCGGCGTCTTCCGGCACGATCCATGGCGCAAAGACATGGTCAAAGAAGACCACCGCGAGCAGCGCCATGGTGAAGGGCTTGACCAGCCAGTTCACCACCAGGGTGACGAGCAGCCCCTTGGGTTGCTTGGCCACGCCGGCGACCGCGCTGAAATCAACACTGACCATCATCGGATAGACCATCGCCCAGATCAGCACAGCAACCACGAGGTTGATCGATGCAACCTCGGCCGCAGCGACCGCATTGACGAGGCCCGGCGCAAGCGCGCCGACGGCAATCCCGGCAGCCATCGCCAAGGCGACCCACAGGGTCAGCAGCCCTTCAAAGCGGCCAATCCTGGCGTCCTCGGGAGGGTGTACGGAGGTATCGGCCATTCTGTTCTCCATAATCAATCTTTCATTTCGCGTATTCTCGAATTGATTTCCGAATTACGGCTGGTGCCAGTGCTTGTCAACACTCCTTATTTCGCGTAATTGCGTAATATGAAGCAGCCTCTCGACAATAGCGCCCCGGCCATCGACGCATTTAGTGCCCTCGCACATGAAGCGCGGCTGGCGATTTTTCGGCTTCTGGTCCAGCGTGGGCCCGAGGGCACGCCCGCGATGGAGGTGGGCCGTCTGCTGGATCTGAAACCGTCGACGGTATCCGGGCACCTCGCCACATTGAAGCGGGCCGGGCTGGTCACAGCGGAGCGGCAGCACCGCGAGGTGCTCTACGCGCCGAACTTCGATACCGTGAATGGCGTGGTGCGTTTCCTGCTGCAGGATTGCTGCGGCGGTGACGCCGCAGCCTGTGCCGGGGTTGTCATCCCGGTGAAATAGGCCCCGCCGTGTCCGGCGAGGCCCTTGGCATCAGTCGTCCCAGGCGGGCGCAAGTGTATCAGGCGAGACAATCCGCCCATCGGGTCTTGCCAGCGCGTCGATGCGCGCGATTTCTTCAGCGCTCAAGTTGATCTCCGCAGCGGCCAGATTGCCTGCCAGACGCTCCGCTTTGGCGGTCTTGGGCAGGGCGATAACGCCGGGTTTTGACAGCAGCCAGGCGACGGCGATCGCGGCCGCGCTGGTGCTATGGGTCTCGGCAATCTCGCGGATTGTCGCGTCCTGCATGACCTGCCCCTGCGCCAGCGGTGCATAGGCTTCCAGCGGCAGACCGACCTCATCCATGTAAGCGCGCAGCTTGCTCTGATCGATGAAGGGGTGCAGCTCCACCTGGTTGGTCGCCAGCGGCGCCTTCAGAATCTGGGCGGCTTCCTTCAGCATCGGCACGGTGAAGTTCGATACGCCACCAAAGCGCACCTTGCCTTCGCTGATCAACTGATCCAGCACCGGGAGTGTCTCGGACAGCGGCACGTCCTTGGACGGCCAATGCAGGAGCAGAAGATCGATGTAGTCAGTCCCGAGCGCCCTGAGACTGGCCTCCGTTGCCTTGCGGAAGCTGTCGGCGGCGAAGTCGCGCGGCAGGATCTTGGTGGTGAGGAAAACCTGGTCCCGCGGTGTTGCAGAGGCACGGATGCCCTCGCCGACTTCAGCCTCGTTCTCATAGGCCTGTGCGGTGTCGATGTGACGATACCCTTCGGCGAGTGCGGCCATGGTGATCTCGCGCGCCTCACCTTCCTGCATCTTGAAGGTGCCAAGGCCTAGGTTTGGAATGGCTGCGGGGCCAATGTTCTTGATGGTCATGGTCTGTTTTCCTCTTTCCATTATTCTGCGGCAAATGGCCGGCCGGATGCGGTGGATTTGTCCAGTCGGCCGGACAGGCGGGTCAGGACAATACCAGCGGCGACGACAAGCGCACCGGCATAGGGAGCGGCGGCAAGGCCCATGGTCTCGACGATCAATCCCCCGGACCAGGCACCCAGCGCAATACCAAGATTGAAGGCACCTATGTTCAGGCCGGAGGCGACGTCAACGGCATCCGGCGCCACCTCACGGGCTATTTGCACCACATAGACTTGCAGTGGGGGCACATTGGCAAAGGCAAAGCCACCCCATACGGCGATCACCACGACGGTCGCGATCGGCGAGGACAGTACGAGACCGAGCGCCATCAGAACCGCGGAGAGGCCAACGAAGATCACCGTGAGGGCAGGAACCGCGCCCATGCGATCAGCCAGCTTACCGCCGACGATATTGCCAACCGCAACAGAAGCTCCGTACAGCAAGATGATCAAGCTCACAGCACCGGTTCCGAAACCGGTGACATCGGTCAGCATCGGCGCAAGATAGGTGAAGGCGATGAAATTGCCGCCGTAGCCAACGGCGGTGATCAGGTAGACCAACAGCAGCCGTGGAGAGACCAGCACGCGGGCCTGGTCACGCAGCCCGGGGGCGCTGCCCTGGCGCAGGTTCGTCGGCACCAGCAGGGCGGACGCGACAAGCCCGATCAGACCCAGCGCTACGACGCCGAGAAACGTCGCCTGCCACCCCCAGGTCTGACCGATCCAGGTCCCCAGTGGCACGCCAGTCACCAGTGCGACCGTCAGGCCAAGGAAAACCAGTGCAATGGCAGAACTCTCCTTATCGCGGCTCACCAGATTGGTAGCGATGGTCGAGGCGATCGCGAAGAACACGCCATGCGCCAACCCGGTGATGAAGCGCGCCGAAATGAGACTGCCGTATCCGGGCGCAAAGGCTGCAAAGCCATTGCCCGCAATGAACAACAGCAACAGGGACAACAACAGTGTCTTGCGTGGCATGCCGCCGGTCAGCGCGGTCAGAACCGGCGCGCCGATGGTCACGCCAAGCGCATAGAGGCTGACCAAAAGGCCGGCGGAAGGAAGGCTGACGCCAAGGTCAGCGGCTATTGTCGGGATAAGGCCGACGATCACGAACTCGGTCGTGCCGACGGCAAAAGCGCTGATCGTCAGCGCCCAAAGTGCGAGTGGCATGGGAAAACTCCAGTATTGCTTTCCCTGCCCAAATGCACTTGCTAGACTTTTGCGTGAATAGTCAGATTTGCAAAGGGCCTTTGCGTTTCATGCACGAATTACCTCAGACACGGGATCTGGCCGCCTTTGTCGCGGTGGTCGAAGACGGCGGCTTTGCGGAGGCGGGGCGACGGCTTGGCGTTGCGCCGTCCACGCTCTCGCGAACGGTGACCCGGCTCGAGACGTTCTTGCAGGTTTCCTTGCTGCGGCGCACAACGCGGGCGATCGAGCTGACGCCAGAAGGCCGCCAGTTGTTGCAAGCCGCACAGGAAATTGTCAGGCAGACCGAGGTCTTGGCGGAGCTCGCCCAAAGTGGGCGCGCACCCAAGGGGCCATTGAGGGTGAATGCACCGGTGCCCTTTGTCCTGCATGTGATCGCCCCGCGCCTGCACGAATTTCATGCGCGCTATCCCGAGGTGGAAATCACCCTGGACATGACGGATCGCCTTGTTGATCTCCTCGACAGCCACGCAGACGTCGTGATCCGCTTTGGGCCTCTTTCGGACAGCGATCTGTTGCAACGCAGGCTTGGCCAGTCGCCCTGGAAGCTCTGCGCTGCGCCGGGCTATCTGGACCGTTGTGGTTGGCCGCAGACACCGACGGATCTCGCCGGTTTGAGCCAGGTTCGCTTTACCGCGCCAGACCATATCAATACGCTGCGATTTCGCGAGGTGGGCACCATTGCGTTGCCTGCTTCGGTGCAGGCGGCCAACGGAGAGGCGGTGCGCAGTCTGGTACTGGGGGGAATGGGGGTTGCCCGGTTCTCTGACTTCATGGTGACCGAAGACCTCGCCGCAGGGCGGTTGGTTGAGCTTTTCCCGGATCAGCTGGACGCTGCACCGCTGGACATAACTGCGCTTTATCTCACGCGCACGTCCGGCCTGCGCAGGCTTGCCGTTTTCCTTGACTGGCTTGACGAAATACTGAGTTAGCGAAGCGGCCAAATGTAGATCGGCCGCGACTTGAGATCTCCCGTGAAGTCACCGCTCAGTCGATGCAAGTGTCAGGTGGGGAACGACAAACGGACGGTCGCGCCCAGACTGACTTGAAGCAGCTCAACAGATCCGTTGTGGCGCTGCATCACGTCCTGAACGATCGACAAGCCCAGGCCACTGCCTTCGCCACTGCGCAGCTGACCAAATCGCCGGAAAGCCGTATCTGCCTGATCTTCCGGAATGCCGACCCCGTCATCCTGGACCGACAGAACCGCATCCGGCCCCTCTCGAAGCGTTCGAACCGTGATCTTGGTCATATCCGGCCCGCCGTGTGTCACGGCGTTCTCTATCAGGTTCGTGATTGCCTCGCCGACCAAAACCGGATCGCCGCTGACCATCAGGGGATTGGGGGACGGGAAAAATTCAAAGTCGATATCACGCGACAGCACCGCTGGTCCCTGATCCCGACAGATTTGCGCGGCAAGGGCGGTCAGGTCAAAGCGCTTGACGCTGCGCACGCCTTCGTAACGCAACCGTTCCAGCGACAGCAATTGGTTGGCGAGACGCGCTGATTTGCGGGCAGCAGCGATCAGCGCCTGTTCATGCGCTTGCCGCCTCGCGGGGTCGCGCGCTTCAGGCAGCGTTTCAGCCAGCGACAGTAACGCGGAGGCCGGATTGCGCAATTGGTGGGCCGCGTCCGAGATAAACGCCTGGTGCGCCTCGAAACTGCTGCGCACTTGCGCGAACAGCCGGTTGAGAGTGGCAACGATGCCGATCACCTCCTTTGGCACCGGGCGGCGGATCTGGCCGAGGTCGTCAGGCGATCTGCGCCGGATTGCGTCCTGCAGGTCGTTCAGCGGCCGCAGGCCAATTTGAACACCGAACCAGACGACCAGTGCCAGCGCCAGCATCAAGCCCGCCATCAGGGCGGCGGCACGCAGGGCCAGGGCGGCGGCAAAGGCGTCGCGGTCAGCGACCCGTTGCCAGACCGTGACCGCCGTTTCACCGGTGAGATTGCCAATGGTGGTCGTCTCGGACATGCGCATCACCCGCACCGGTTCACCACGGTAGTCCGCAACGAAGAACTGCGGTTCTTCGGGGCTTGTCGGGGTTTCAGCCCGCGGCGGGTAGGCGTAGCCGGTGACGTAAATCCCCCCCGGCCCGGTGACGTGGTAGAAAATCTCGCCCCCGCCCGCGTTCGACACAAGGCGACGGGTCTGCGGTGACAGCGCGTCGCCTTCAGAAATTGCGACGTCGCGCGAGATCGCAAGCGCCGCTGCAAGGAGGCTGCGGTCGAACAGATCTTCGGAGGTCCGCTGCGCCACCTCGAAGCGCCAGATTCCAAGCACGATCGAGACCAGAAACAGTGGCGGCAGGATCAGCAGGAACAACCGCATCCGCAGTGACAGGGCTGTCATCTGCTGGTGACCTCCAGCATGTAGCCGAGGCCACGCGCGGTCTTGATCTTGACGCCGAATGGTTCCAACCGTTTGCGCAGGCGCGAGACATGCGGTTCGATCGCGCTTTCATCCTGATCAGTGCCAGTCCCATAGACATGGGTAATCAGCTGCGCTTTGGACACGATGCGTCCGCGCCGTTCCAGCAGACATTCCAGCGTCGCCACTTCCTTGCGCGGAAGCTTGAGCGGCTTGTCGTCTTGCAGGAGTTGGCGGCTGGTACGGTCGAACACCAAAGGCCCAAGCGTATCGCGCGCAGTGAACTGCAGGTCCTTCCTGCGCGCCATTGCGCGCAGGCGCGCCTCAAGCTCGTCGATCTCGAACGGTTTCGTAAGGTAGTCGTCGGCACCGGCATCCAGCCCTTTCACACGCTCCGCAGTTTCCGACCTGGCGGTGAGCAGGATAACCGGCGTACCGTCGCCCCGGCGACGCAGCGCCCGCAGGACTTCGAGCCCATCGCGACCGGGCAGGTTCAGGTCAAGAACGACTAGATCCGCCCCTTCCTGCCTGAGAAAAGTGTCGGCGGCGTCACCGTCATGCAGCACATCGACGGAATGCCCGCGTTCGCGCAGACGTGAGGCAATTCCATGAGCGAGAGCCTCGTTATCTTCGATCACTGCAATTCGCATGCTTAAAACTTTGTCAGGTTGCGCAAGTTTCGCGCAAGGTTGGAACGGCAAATTTTCCCAATTGGAGGAGGGATTCGTATCCCTTGCATAAAATCGAACGTACCGACCGGCAACATGTCGGTGGTTAGGCTGATCTTCGGGAGGATACCAATGACGATCAAGCAACTTGCAACTTCGGTTGCGGCAGCCGCCCTTATCGCGTCCCCGGCTTTTGCCGAGGTCGACTTTTCCGGCAAGACGATCGAATGGGTGATCCCGTTCTCGGAAACAGGTGGCTCCGCCAAGTGGGCCAACTTCTTTGCACCGCTCCTCTCTGAAGAGCTGCCCGGCAATCCGACGGTGGTCGTGAAGTTTATGCCGGGTGCCGGATCCACCAAGGGGGCGAACTGGTTCCAGGAGCAAGAGCACGAGGATGGCACGCTGATGTTCGGCACCTCGGGATCAACCCAGTTCCCCTATCTGCTGGATGATCCGCGCGTGCGCTACGAATACAGCGATTGGGTTCCTGTCATGGCCTCCGGCACAGGCGGCGTGGCCTATCTGAACGCCGAGGACGGCGCCAAGTTCGATGGCTCCGCGAACGCGTTGAAAGATATCGACTTCATCTATGGCTCTCAGGGCGCGACACGGCTGGACCTGGTACCTCTGCTCGCGTGGGAGATGCTTGGCATGAACGTGGAGCCGGTCTTCGGCATCAAGGGCCGCGGCGACGGCCGCCTGATGTTTGAACGCGGTGAAGCGACCATCGACTATCAGACCTCCTCTGGCTACCTTGGCGCCTCGGCTGATCTCGTCGCCCAAGGCAAGGCCGTGCCGATGATGACCTGGGGCGCATTGGACGAGGACGGCAACATCGTGCGCGACCCAACCTTCCCGGACATCCCGACTTTCAAGGAGGTTTGCGAGGCCACCGAGGGCTGTGAGACCAAGGGCGAGGCATGGGACGCCTGGAAAGCCTTCTTCGTGGCGGGCTTCCCGGTGCAAAAGATCGCCTTCCTGCCCGCAGGCACCCCGGATGATGTGCGCGACGCCTACGCCGCCGCCTTCGATGCCGTGCGCAACCGCGAGGACTTTGCCACGATCGCTTCCAAACGTGTCGGCAAATATGGCGTCTTCGTCGGCGAAGGCGCCGAAAAAGCCACCAAGGCGGGCACAAGCGTTTCGCCTGAAGCCAAGGCGTTCGTGACCAACTGGCTGCAGGAAGCCTATGGTGTTTCGCTGAAATAAGCGAAGCTGCCTGAGGCCCCGGCAGCGGCCGGGGCCTGTTTTTCCACACTTTTCGAACAACTTGAGGTTGGGGCGATGGATGTTTTCGCTACCGCCATGCCGGCGCTTGGCCAGGCATGGGCGCTAATACTGCAACCTGTGGTCCTGGGCTACCTGGTGCTGGGCGTGGTGATGGGGCTGGCCGTGGGCGTGTTCCCCGGGCTTGGCGGCATTGCCGGCCTGTCGCTGCTCTTGCCTTTCATGTTCGGCATGGACCCGGTCCTGGGGCTCGCGCTGATGGTGGGCATGGTGGCGGTGGTGCCGACCTCGGACACTTTCGCCTCGGTGCTGATGGGCATACCCGGCTCCTCCGCGAGCCAGGCGACCGTGCTGGACGGCTTCCCTCTGGCCAAGAAGGGCCAGGCGGCGCGGGCGCTGTCGGCGGCATTTACCTCATCACTGTTCGGCGGGCTGGTGGGGGCATTGTTCCTCACCATGTTCATCGTCGTGGCGCGGCCGCTGGTGCTGGCCTTTGGCCTGCCCGAGATGCTGATGATCTCGGTCCTGGGCCTGTCGATGGTGGCGGTTCTGGCCGGGCGTGTGGCGTTGAAGGGGCTGGCCGCAGCCGGGCTGGGCATGCTGATCGGCACCATCGGCGAGGCCGACGCGGGCGGCAGCCTGCGGATGGCGACCTATGACATTCCCTACCTCACCGACGGGCTGAAGCTGGTGATCGTGGGCCTCGGCATCTTTGCGGTGCCGGAGATCGTCTCGCTGCTGCGCCAGGACCGCTCCATTGCTAAGGACGCGAAACTGGGCGCCGGCTGGGGCACAGGCGTGAAGGACTGGGTGGCCAACAAGTGGCTCTCGGTGCGCTGCTCGCTGATCGGTGTCGTGGTCGGGGTGATCCCGGGGCTCGGCGGCTCGGTTGTGGACTGGATCGCCTATGGCCACGCGGTGCAAAGCACCAAGGACAAATCCGGCTTCGGCAAGGGCGAGATCCGCGGCATCGTCGGCCCGGAAAGCTCGAACAACGCCAAGGAAGGCGGCGGGCTGGTACCGACGCTGTTGTTCGGCATCCCCGGCTCGGGCTCGATGGCGATCTTCATCGGCGCCATCGCGCTCTTGGGCTCGGGCGACATCGAGGTCGGCCCCTCGATGCTGCGCGACAACCTCGACATCACCTATTCCATCGTCTGGCTGCTGGCGCTGGCCAACGTAGTGGGCACCATCCTGTGCATCGCGGCTTCGGGGGGCATCGCCAAGCTGACCACGATCCGCTTCACCTACCTCGCGCCGTTCCTGTTCATGCTGATCTCCTTCGCGGCGTTCCAGTCCGGGCAGAACTTCGAGGACATCCTGGCGCTGTTCGCCATCGGCCTGATCGGCATCTTCCTGCGCCGCTTCGACTGGTCGCGCCCGGCCTTCCTGATCGGCTTCGTGCTGTCCAACCCGGTGGAGAAATTCTCCAACCAGGCGTTCCAGATCGCCTCCTTCCGCTTCCGCAAGTCCTTCGAGGAGGGGTTGGACTACCTGTTCTCGCCGATCGTGATCGTGCTGCTGATCGTCACCGTGGTCTCGGTGGTGCTGGGCCTGCGCCAGGCCAAGTCGATCATGGCCGAGGGCGATGTCAAATCCGGGTCCAAGCGCGCACCGCTGGTCTTCCTGATGCTGCTGATGGCCTACGTGGTCGCCGCGCTGATCAACGCGAACATGATCCCCGACTACAACATGACGGACAAGATCATCCCGCTGGCGGTGGGCGGTATCACCCTCACTGCGCTGCTGATCCTGCTGGTGCAGATGCTATTGCGGCCCGAGACCGACGCGGTCTTTGCCGACAAGGAAGTCGCCGGGGAAGATGCAGATGCGCCCTATGGCCTCTGGGGCACGTTGGCCTGGTTCGCCGGATTGATCGTGGCAACCTATTTCACCGGCTTCATCCTGGCATTGCTGGGCTTCCTCGTCGCCTTCCTGCGGGTGCGGGCGCAGGCGCCCTGGCCGAAGACCCTGATCCTGACCGCCGCGGGCATCGCGCTGATGTGCGTGATGGCAGGCGCGCTGAACCGCGACTTCCCGCCGGGGCTGCTGCAACAGGCGGTGGACCTGCCGTGGCCGCTGAAATGATCCAACGGAAGAGATGACATGACACAGACAGGCATTCCTTACGTCTTCATGCGCGGCGGCACCTCGCGCGGGCCCTATTTCAACCGCGCCGACCTGCCCACGGACCGCGAAACCCTGGCCGAGGTGCTGCTGGCCGCGCTCGGCTCCGGCCATCCGCTGAACATCGACGGCATTGGCGGCGGCGCCGCGGTGACCACCAAGGTCGCCATGCTGTCGTCCTCGCAGGACGACTGGGCGGACGTGGACTACTTCTTTGCTCAGGTCTCGGTCGAAGACCGGCTGGTTGATTTCAAGCCCACCTGCGGCAACATTCTCTCCGGTGTCGGGCCAGCGGCGATCGAGATGGGGCTGGTGCAGGCCACGGCAGGGGAGACAGAGGTGAAGATCCGGGCGGTCAACACCGGCGCCCGGGTGGTGGCCCGCGTGCAGACCCCGGAAGGCAGGCTCACCTATGCGGGCGATGCCGAGATCGCCGGGGTGCCGGGCAAGGCCGCGCCGGTGGCGCTGAACTTCATGGGCGTGGTCGGATCGGCCACCGGGGCCTTCTTGCCTACCGGCAACCTCCGCGACAAATTTGATGGCATTGAGGTCACCTGTATGGACGTGGCGATGCCCATGGTGATCGCCCGCGCCGCCGATTTCGGACTTACCGGCTATGAAACCGTGGCCGAACTGGACGCAAACCGCGACTTCTTCGCCCGGATGGAGGCGATCCGGCTAGCGGCAGGGGCGGCCATGGGCATGGGAGACGTGTCCAAGTCCGTGACCCCCAAGTTCGGCCTGCTTGCCCCCGCGCGGGACGGCGGCACCATCGCCACACGGTACTTCATGCCATGGAACACGCATCCGTCGATGGCCGTGACCGGCGCGCAGTGCCTCGCGTCCTGCGCGCTGACGCCGGGCAGCGTGGCGGACGGGCTCCTTGACCGTCCGACCGAAAGCCCGGCCAGCGTGGTGCTGGAACATGCCTCCGGCACCATTGATGTGCTGGTGGACTTCGAGATGAACAACCATTTCACGCTCAATTCCGCGGGTCTTCTGCGTACCGCCCGAAAACTGGCTGACGGCAAGATCTACGTGCCTGCGCGGATCTGGGAGGGCGCTTGAGATGCCGGTGATGAACTTTTTGGTCGCCTTCAACGGCTCGGAAGGCTCGGTGGCCGCGTTGCGTTATGCGGCATCGCTGGCCCAGATCGACGGCGCCCATGTGACAGCTATGCTTGCGCATACGTCGCATGAGGTGATCGATCGGCGTTCTCGCTGGATACCCAAGGAGGCGCGTGCCCTCTTGGAGCAGGCGAACTCAGAGGTGCTACGCGGGATCGAGGAGCTGTTCGACCGGGAATGCCGAGCGCTTGGCCTTTCTGGAGAGCTTCAGCTAAAGGATGTGACAGGGCGAGTAGACACCGTGCTGTCAGAAGCAGCCCGCTACTATGATATGTTGATCGTCGGGGCACATGACGACACGGACGATGAACATGTTACCCTGCACCCGGACCGCATCGCGCTGATGTCCGGACGCCCGGTGGTCGTGGTCCCTGCAGGTTACGCGGCGGGCGCGCGTCATTCTCATGCCGCTCTGGCGTGGGATGGAGGGCGCGCCGCGGCACGGGCATTGTCGGATAGCCTGCGTTTGCTGGAAGGTAAAAGCCGGGTCAGTGTGATTACAGTTGGCCAACATGGCGGTTGGCCTATTGCTGACCTGCTAAAGCACCTGGATCGCCACGATATCGAAGCCCTCCACGAGGACTTTCCCGAGTGGCACCCTGTGGCTGCGACGCTGCTGGCGTACTGCCGACGTCAGGATCCGACGCTGCTGGTGCTGGGAGCCTATGAACATTCCAAGTTTCGTGAAGATTTTCTGGGGGGTGTGACCGCAGAGGTGCTGGCCAAAACCCGCATCCCCGTCTTGTTGTCGCATTGAGGAAGAAGCCATGACCGACTACGAAAAACTGAAGCACACCTGCCGCGAACTGGAAAATATTCGCTCTGGTCTGGCGGCGCAGATCGGGCAGGAAGGTGCGAAAAATCCTGACCTTCTGATTTTGCACGAACGGGTGAGCAAGGCGATCAAGGCATTGTCCGGCCAGGGGTGATAAGGAAACAGGGGCAACACATGAAGGTTCATATACTTGATGATTGGTTCAATACGTTGCGCAGTCTGCCGTGTTTTGGGCTGCTGAAAGACCATGACGTCACTGTCTGGACGGACCACGAGCCTGACGAGGCCGCACTGGCGAGTCGATTGCAGGACGCCGACTGTGTCGTTTTGTTTCGCGAGCGCACCCCGGTCACCCGCACTCTTCTGGAAAAGCTTCCCAATCTGAAGATGATCTCTCAGCGCGGTGCGCATCCCCATGTCGATGTGCAGGCCTGCACCGACCACAGAGTGCTCTTGTGTTCCAACAAGGGGGCTGACGGCGCGAACTACGCCGCGGCCGAGCTCACGTTTGCCCTGATCCTTGCGGCGATGCGCCAACTCCCGCAGCAGATGGCAAGTGTCAAGGCAGGGGGCTGGCAGATGGGTGTCGGGCGCACATTGCGCGGTCGGCGTCTGGGGCTTTATGGCTATGGCCGGATTGGTCGCGTGGTCGCGGATTACGCCCGTGCGTTCGGCATGGAGGTCACTTGGTGGTCTTCCAGCGCGGGCCGCGCCCGGGCCAGAGCGGATGGCGAGATCGTGGCCCCCAGCCGGGACGCGTTCTTTGCGCAAAGCGATGTCGTTTCCCTGCATCTGCGCCTGACACCCGAGACCCGCGGTATCATTACCGACCAGGATCTGGCCCGAATGTCCGACCGCGCGGTCCTGGTCAACACCTCCCGTGCAAGTTTGATCGCGCCCGACGCGCTGCTGCATGCGCTGAAAGCGGGGCGACCGGGAATGGCCGCACTGGACGTATTTGACAACGAACCGCTGACCGATCCCAGTGATCCGCTATTGAGCCATCCGAATGTGATCGCAACGCCGCACATCGGCTTTGTTACAGAAGATGAGTTCGACAAGCAGTTTTCGGACATTTTCGAGCAGGTCAACGCTTATGCATCAGGGCACCCGATCCACATGATCAATCCAGACGTCTACGCGCAATAAGCGCTGCAGCGACAGGTGCGCCTACGATCACCAGGACAATGCGGGTCAGGTGATGGGTGATCACAAATCCCAGATCGGCCCCTGTCACGATCGCCAGAACGGTCATCTCCGCCTGTCCGCCGGGTGCAAAGGCCAAGAACGCCTCCACCGGGTGGCCAAGCCCGAGCATGGTCACAAACGCGGTAAACGCTGCCGCAAGCACGGCCAGGAGTAGTACATAGGCAACCCCAGCCAGAACCACTCGTGTCAGCTCTCCCCAGGTGATGCCGAGGAAATGCACGCCAATTCCGCATCCGATGAAGAATTGCGCGGCCAGGATTGCCTCTGCTGGCGGACGGTAGTGGATGAACCCGGCGAGCGACAGGCAGGCAGTGACGATCATCGGTCCAAGGATCGAGGCACCGAAAAGTCCGAGGCGCTCGCCCCCCTTCCAGCCGATCAGCGCGGCCGCAACCATCAGGGCGAGCTCTTGCAGTGGCAGTTCGACGGCAGGCGCACCGATCGGATTTGTCAGTTCGGCACCATAGGCAAAGGTTAGGAATGCAGGCGCCAGCGTCACAATCAGCAATACCCGCGTGGCATGGATCAACGACAGCGTGCGCGGGTTGGCGCCGGCCTCGGCCCCGAAGACGACCATATCCTGCAATCCACCTGGCATCGCCGCATAATATGCTGTGGGCGCGTCGAACCCCCAGACGCGACGGAAGAAGGGAACCCCGACCATACCGATCAGCGTGATGAACACAGGTACCAAGGCCACGGACAGCGCGATTTGCGGCAGCTCCCGCAAGAGATCTGGCGTGATCGAAGCGCCAACGGCGACGCCTAGGATGGTGCGCGCTGCGACCGACACCTGCCCGAACCCTTTCACCGGAAGATGCGCCAGAGCGGCGATCAAACAGGCAGCCATCGGCCCGAAAAGGAATGGCAAAGGGAGTGACAACATCCAAAACAGTCCAGCGCCGAAACCCGCGATGGCCAAGGTAAGGAAGCGCCGGGCGCTGGGGATCTGGAGAAGTGAATTGTTCATGGCTGCCTCCGCCGACTCTTGACCGCCTCTTGTGTACTATTGTATCCAGATGGATACAATCGATGAATGAACTGTGAGCGAGAACAACATGACAAGCGACGAGGGCAGCAGCCCGCAGGGCAACACGG
Organism: Leisingera sp. XS_AS12; assembly: GCF_041224635.1. NCBI lineage: Bacteria > Pseudomonadati > Pseudomonadota > Alphaproteobacteria > Rhodobacterales > Roseobacteraceae > Leisingera > Leisingera sp. XS_AS12. The sequence goes on along the minus strand of NZ_JBGFGM010000061.1, from coordinate 64,433 downwards.
CCTACATGCGGCTGCTGGGCGAACTACGTGAGGGGCGTCTGACAGCTGGTGATCGCTTGCGTGAAACCGAGTTGGCGGAACGTCTTGGTGTGTCGCGGACACCGGTTCGCGAAGCGATCCGCCAACTCGAAGCGGATGGCATTGTGACCCATGTCCCAAGGCAGGGCGCAAGCATTCGCGGGTTGGACTATGCCGAGGTTATGGAGCTGTATGAAATGCGCGCCGTTCTCGAGGGAACTGCCGCACGGCTTGCGGCACGGGCGGCGTCGGATATCGAGCTTGAAGAGCTATACGATATGAACCGGTCGCTGGCGGCCCTCGGAAGCACGCCGCAAGCTTTTACATTGAACAGGCAATTTCATGCGGCCTTGCTGGATGCTGCCAAGAACCGTTTCCTGACCCGATCGATCCATTCGCTTCAAAAGACGATGATGATCCTTGGCCCGACGACGCTCACGCAACCGGACCGGGCCGAAAAGGCGGTCGAGGAGCATTTTGCTGTGCTCGATGCAATCAAGGCACGCGATGGTGCACTGGCAGAGGCCGCAATGCGGACGCATATTGAGACCGCGCAACGTGTACGCGTGCGGGCGTTGCGTGGCCAGTCGACCCGGACAGACAGTTTCGACGGCGACCTTTTGTGACGCAGTTCTTTGGTCGCCCCACAGGATTAGACCGCACTGCGAATGCAGTCCTTCAACGCCTCAGCTGTCGGAGACAGCGATTGCCCCAATCGTGTGAGCAGTCCGACGGGTCGGGCAATATCTAGCCCCTCGAGACTGGTGATCTCAACACCGCTGGCCAAAGGGCCTCTCAGGATTGCCTCTGGCAGCAACGCCGCCCCCGTCCCTTGGCCGACGAGCTCCAAGGCTGTCGAGCTTCTGCTCGTTTCGATGGTCCAGACGAGGGGAATACCTGCCCGGGCCAAGCTTTCGTCGATCAACACCCGGTTGCCGGTCCCACGAGCTGGCAGGATCAAAGGTGTCCCGGCCAACTCAGCAATCGTAACACTGGCGCGCCCGACCAGCGGATGCGCCTTTGGCAGGGCGACCATGATGCGGTCCTCGAAAAGAGGCTCGAAATCGGTGTTGGGTTCCAGCGCAGGCAGCGAGCAGAGGCCGAAATCCGCGTCCCCCTGTGACACGGCTTCGGCGACCCCATTTGCGCTGCCATCCAATAACCGCAATCGGGCGCGTCTACCGGTCGCGTGAAACTGGTCGAGGGCCGGGATCACCAACCGAGACAGCAAGGTCGGAACCAGGGCAATGGCCACGACCGCGCTGCGCTGATGGGCAAACGCCACGCTATCGTCGCGCATCGCGCGGGTGGTCTCGCGGGCGTCTTCCAGAATGGCCTCGGCCCGGGCTTGAAGGCGCTTGGCGGCAAGCGTTGGCTTGACCGCGCGGGTGGTCCGTTCGAACAATCGGGTGTCCAGCGCCTGCTCAAGCTTCGCCACCCGTCGGGTGATGGCGGATTGCGACAGGTTCAGTTGCTCTGCCGCAGCATGGAAACTGCCGGTCTCCTTGACCGCAAGGAAGGCCTCGAGATCACCGAAGTCATAATTGATGCTCATATCGCACTAATTCTGTAGATCCACCCGCCAGTCAAATAAAAATGCTTTAGTCGGTTCCTATCAGCAGGGCCCTTGGCTCGGCACTGAACGCCACAGGGGTCTGCGGAGGCCTCGGCCTGAGTGGTGACGATCAGCCTCACATTATTGGTCCAGCTTGACCGTCAATTCATGTGCGGCATCCGGTTCTCGGAGCATTTGTTTGCCACCTCTGCCACCTCTGCCGTAATGATGATCAGAAGCATCAATGTTGAAGGGGATGAGGGGGCGAAAGCCCGGCCGCATATTCCGCTCTGAAGAACGCGCGTCCTCGGCGCCGAGTGCAGCATTTGTGCCCTGGGCGATCTGGCGCGACAGCTAGCGGAAACCGCAGGGCCTAGCGACGCTACACGACCAAGTGGTCAGAAAATCCCTTCCTGAGTGATCAAAACGATCCGGCACGCCTGTGAAAAGCCTGCTGAACCACAACCAAGGAGTATCAAAATGGATGACGATCTGTTCGAGCGTGGATTGGCGCAGCGCAAATCCACGCTGGGTGCTGAATACGTCGAAAACAACCTTGCCGCTGCCGATGATTTCACGCGCCCGTTTCAAGAGGCGATGACGGCCTGGTGCTGGGGCTTTGGCTGGGGCGACGACACTATCGACGCGAAGACACGCTCGATGATGAACCTCGCGATGATCGGCGCCTTGGGAAAGATGCACGAGTGGGAAGTTCATTGCAAAGGTGCGTTGAACAACGGGGTCACCAAGGAGGAGATCCGATCGATCATTCACGTCATTGGCATCTACTGCGGCGTGCCACAATCGCTTGAGTGCTTCCGTGTCGCGCGCAAGGTGCTGACCGAGCGCGGCTTGTTGGAGTAAGCCGTCATGATCCCTGCCACCGACGCAGGCTTTGGCGGGAGCGCCACCACAGCGGGTGTTCCTGTTGGATCAACGGTTTCGAAGGACACGGGGCAACGGAAGTACAGGATCCGAAGCTGACTACGGCAGAGCCTGCGCATGTTCTACCAGCCAGGTCGTGGTGACACCAGAACTGGACCGGTTGGCCGTGCGCTTGTCCTTTCGGCAGATCTAAACACCCCACATCGCGGCAGGCGCGCCAGGGCCAGTTTCACTTGGCGCACCCTAAAGAACAACTAAACAACGACATAGCCGAACTTCGAAGCGCGATTGGCGAAGACGAAGTACTAGCCCAGTAGATGCGGTCGCTCATCCTTTTCGCGGCTTCGTACGGTCCAGCTCAGGTGAAATTGGAATATGCTCTTCTTCGTCTCCTGGGGGCAGCCTGAACGGGCCATTGTTCCAGTCAGCGGCCTTCCACGCTTCTTTTGCCTCTTCGATCTTGTCTTTTGAAGACGAAACGAAGTTCCACCAGATGTAGCGGCCTTCGTTCATCGTTGCACCGCCCAGCAGCATCAGCCGCGCGCCACCCGCGCCCGCGCGGGCACTGATGGCGTCACCCGGTCGGAAGACCATCATCTGCCCGGCCTCGAAACTCTGACCCGCGATCTCAATCGAGCCTTCGGTCACATAGATGCCCCGATCCTCGTGGTCATCGGGCAGGGGAAACTGAGCGCCGGGCTCGAGCGTCACATCGAGGTAAAATGTTTCGCTGTGCATGGTGACCGGGCTTTGCTGGCCGTAGGCGCTGCCGAGGATCAGCTTGGCCTTGGCGCCGCCATCGATAATCTCGGGCAGGGCGCCCTTCTTGTGATGCTCGAACCCGGGGTCAATGTCCTCCTTGTCTTCGGGTAGTGCAATCCAGGTCTGGATCCCGAACAGGCTGTGACGCGTGGCGCGCGTCTCTTCGCTGGTGCGTTCCGAGTGGGTGACGCCCTTGCCCGCGACCATCCAATTCACCTCGCCGGGATAGATCATCTGGTGGGTGCCAAGGCTGTCGCGGTGCTCGAACTCCCCTTGGTACAAGTAGGTCACGGTGCCGAGGCCGATATGCGGATGCGGGCGGACGTCGATGCCGCCCTCGGTGATGAATTCCGCAGGCCCCATCTGGTCGAAGAAGATGAAAGGCCCGACCATCTGCCGTTTGACCGATGGCAGCGCACGGCGGACTTCAAACCCGCCAAGATCCCGCGCGCGCGGGATGATCAGGGTATCGATCGCATCGCCGCATTCGGGGCATTCAGGATTGTGGGTCGGGTTCCAGCTCATTGGCGTGTTCCTTTCGAAAGGCTCATGAGGAAGTCGGGCGAGTTTGGGGTCATGGCGAACGGTGGGGCCATCCCGGCGCAGGTCAAGGGCTTTAAGCGCCGCTTGGGTCGCCCATGGCACGGCCCCCGATATCGCCGCCGGGCGGGCTGGAGTGTCCTTGGGATCTCCAGCGCAGCTCCATTCTGCAATTCAAGCCAGTCCGGATCAAATGGGAGTGGCTGTCATCCAGCCTCGAGCGCGCGGCGGAGGTTCTCGTCTGGTATATTCTTAAGCCTCCTTTGGAGCTGTTAGAGCCTGCCGGGCGCTAGTGAAGAGAGCGGGGGGCTCCCGGCAGGCGGCTGGGCGCGGTCCTGCCGGTTATGCAGGGACCGGTGCCAGCGTCTCTCCGCCATGGCTGCTGCGGCCGGGCGCCTTATGCACCATGGTGTAGGCGTAATCGACACCCATGCCGTAGGCACCGGAGTGTTCCTGAACCAGCGCGATGGTGGCGTCGTAGGTGTCCTTGCGGGCCCAGTCGCGCTGCCATTCCAGGAGCACCTGCTGCCAGGTCACCGGCACCACGCCTGCCTGCACCATCCGGTCCATCGCGTATTTATGCGCCTCTGCCGTGGTGCCGCCGGAGGCATCGGCCACCATGTAGATCTCGTAGTCGGTGTCATTCAGCGCCGACAGGGCGAAGGTGAGGTTGCAGACCTCGGTCCACAGGCCGGAGACCACGATCTTCTTGCGGCCCTCGGCCGCGCCTTTTGCCAGCGCGCCGCGCACCTTTTGGTCGTCCCAGGAGTTCATCGAGGTGCGCTCCAGCAGCGGGGCTTCGGGGAAGACGTCCAGCAGCTCGGGGTAGGTGCGGCCCGAGAAGCTTTCGGTCTCGACCGTGGTGATGGTCGTGGGAATGCCGAAGATCTTCGCGGCCTTGGCCAGCCCGACGGTGTTGTTCTTCAGGGTCTGGCGGTCGATCGACTGCACGCCGAAGGCCATCTGTGGCTGGTGGTCGATGAAGATCAGCTGGCTGTTCTGCGGGGTGAGGACTTCAAGCTTGGACATGGGGTGCTCCTTGGATTTCATTGGGTGGGGGCGGTTTTGACGGTGCCGCCGCAGGGGCTCAGGCGGGGGCTGGTGCCGCGGCGCGCGCGGCGGCGGGCGGAAGAGGAAAGCGGGGCGGGACAGGGAAGCCGGACGGGGCAGCGAAGCCGGGCCGGGTCATGCCGCATCCTCCAATGCCGGGGCGCTGAGGAACTCCGCCAGCGCTTCGATCTCGCCCTGCCGCAGCTCGTGGCCGCCGCCGTGGGTTTCGGTGCGCACGGCGGCACCCTGGGCCTTGAACCAGGCAAACAGCGCCTCGCTCTGCGGCCAGGGGCAGATCGGATCGCGCCGCCCGGCGGTGATCAGCACCTTCCGGCCGCTCAGCCCCGGTACCGGGTCCGGCTGCCACGGGATCAGCGGATGCAGCAGGGCGGCGCGGCCGAACAGGCCGGGCTGCGCCATCAGCACGGAGGCCAGGATGTTCGCGCCGTTGGAATAGCCGAAGCCATAGACCGGAGCGTCCGGATGCGCGGCCTTATGGGCCGCAACGAAGGCCGCCATCGCCTTGGTCGCGCGGGCGAGATCCGCCATGTCGTAGACGCCTTCGCCGGTGCGGCGGAAGAAGCGGGCCGCGCCCATCTCCGATACGTCCCCGCGGGGGGAGACGATGGAGGCCTCCGGCAGGATCTGCTCCGCGAGGCCGAAGAACTGGGTCTCGTCCCCGCCGGTTCCGTGAAAGGCGAAGACCAGCGGGGCACCGGGTTTGCCGGCCTTGGCCAGCGCGTGATAATTGTCGTTGGACATGACAGGTCCTCAGGCTGCGACCGGCGGCAGAAGCTGCTCGATCTGCTGGCGGTAGGGTTCATAGCGGGCGGGCAGTTTCAGCGCCTCGCCCAGGTGCGCGCTGTCTTCGTCGCGGTCGAACCCGGGGTCATTGGTGGCGATCTCGAAGAGCACGCCGCCGGGGGTGCGGAAGTAGATCGCGTGGAAATAGTCGCGGTCGATCGCGGGAGTGACCTGGTAGCCGGTGTCGAGCAGCGCCTTGCGCACCTCGTCCTGGACGGCGCGGTTTTCGACGGCAAAGGCGATGTGATGCACCGAGCCCGCGCCCTCGCCCGCCACCGGGGCGTTGGGCAGTTCCTCGAGATCGATGGTATCGGCCGCATTGCCGCCTTCGACCATGTAACGGGTCAGGCCGTGGCCGCTTTCCACCTTTTGGTAGCCCATGAATTCAAGAAGCTCTCCAGTGGCCGCGGCGTTGCGCAGGCGGAAACGGGCGCCATGAAAGCCGAGGATCCCGGTCTCTTCGGGAACATCTGCCCCGGTCCACGGCGTGCGGCCGCGAAGGTCGCTTTCCACCAGGGCGAAACTGTCACCGTCCGGCCCGTCGAAGGTGAGGCGGTTTTCTCCGAACGCCATGGATTGCTCCAGGCCTTTGACCTCAAAGGTGGACAGGCGATCCTTCCAATAGGACAGCGCCTGCTTGGGAACCGCGAACTCGGTTATGCCAACCTCTCCGATGCCGCGGGTTCCGCGGGGCATGCGGCCGAAGGGGAAATAGGTCATGACCGACCCCGGCGTGCCGGCCTCGTCGCCGTAGTACAGGTGGTAGAACTCGGGCGCATCGAAATTCACCGTCTTCTTGACGCGCCGCAGGCCCAGAACCTTGGTGAAGAAGCTGTTGTTTTCATTCGCGTCCGCAGCCATCGAGGTGATGTGGTGCAGGCCTTGGATGTCCTTGATCATGGTCTTTCTCCAGCGCGTGTCTTGCGTTGGAACCAAGGTAGGCCGGGACTATGATTTCAAAAATAGAAACGTTCTTGCATTTATTATTATCAGCATTGCAATAATTGGCCATGCAAGAGCTCAAACCCATCCGTGTGTTTCTGGAAGTCGCCGCCTTGCGCAGTTTCTCGGCCGCAGCGCGCAGCCTGCGCATGACCCCAGCAACGGTCACCCGAACAGTCGCGCGCCTGGAGGAAGACCTCGGCCACCAGCTTTTGCTGCGCACCACCCGCCAGGTCTCACTGACATCTGCCGGGGCCGTTGTGGCTGCACGCTACCGGACAGTCATTGAAGAGTTCGACAAGGTGACCCGAGATCTGGAGCAAGACACCCAACCGCATCGCGGGCGTCTTTCGGTCAATGCGCCGATGTCCTTTGGGATGCGTTTGATGCCTGGACTCGTGGACAGTTTCCGTTTGGCCTATCCCAATATCGCCTTGAGCGTGACGCTGGAAGACCAGTTGATCGACATCGTAGACGAGGGATCAGACCTGGCGATCCGGATTTCCTCGCCCCCGACCGACAAATCGACGATATGGCGCAAGATCTGCGAGGTGCCACGAATGGCGGTCGCCGCACCCCAGCTTTTCGAACGCCGCAATCGCCCGAATACCCCGGATGAATTGGAACGCGACCTTTGTCTGTCATATTCCTCCCGTGAAACTCCCGAAGTCTGGCGCTTCCGCAAAGGGGCTGCAAGGCGTACTGTGACTGCCGGCGCCTCCATCGTCTCGAACAATGGAGATTTTCTGTACGAGTTGGCCTTGGCCGGGGCTGGTGTCGCAGTGCTCCCCGAATTCATAGTGAAGAAAGGGTTGCGGAAGGGGCAGATCGAACAAGTCTTGCCAGATTGGGAAACCGCGCCGCTGTGGTTGTCACTCTACTATCCACCCTATGACGCCCTGCCGCCACTGGTCGCAACTTTTACGGATTTCTTCGAGGCATATCTGAATGACGCTGATGGGTTCAGGTTCGCTTCCCAGCCCTAGAACCGCGCCGGGTTTGCCACAGACTGACTTCAGATAGATACGCGGGCAGCGCGAGACGTCCAATTAATGCGATGATCGCAACAATTGAAGATCAACCGTCATTGGTCAAATTAAATCCCTCCGGCTAGGACGGTCTCAGCCAGGAGGACAGCCATGACCGAAGCCTATGATCTTGCCGTGATCGGGGGCGGCAATGCCGCGCTCTGCGCAGCGATGACCGCCGCCGAGGCGGGCGCCCGCGTGATCATTCTGGAGACCGCGCCGAAGGCCTACCGCGGCGGTAACTCGCGCCACACCCGCAACTTCCGCTGCATGCACGGCGGCCCGCTGGGGCCGCTGGTGGAGGACTACGGCGAGGAAGAGTATTTTGCCGATCTGATGAAGGTCACCGGCGGCAAGACCGACGCGCATCTGGCGCGTCTCGCGATCCGCAGCAGCGAAGAGTGTCTGCCCTGGATGCAGGAGCGCGGGGTGCGCTTCCAGCCGTCGCTTTCCGGGACGCTGTCGCTGGCGCGCACCAATGCCTTCTTCATGGGCGGCGGCAAGAGCCTGGTGAATGCCTATTACCGCACCGCGGAAGCGCTGGGGGTGGAGGTGCTCTATGAGGCGTCGGTCACCCATCTGGAGCTGGAGGGGGACCGGATCACGAGGGTCGACTACACCCATGAGGACGGAGCGCATTCGATGCGCCCGAAGAGCGTTGTCGTGGCCTCGGGCGGCTTCCAGGCGGATATCGACTGGCTGACCCGCGCCTGGGGTCCTGCGGCGCGCAACTTCCTGATCCGCGGCACGCCCTACAACCGCGGCGTGGTGCTGGCGGACCTGCTGGAGCAGGGTGTCGAGAGCATCGGCGACGCCGACCAGTGCCACGCGGTGGCCATCGACGGGCGCGCGCCGAAATACGACGGCGGCATCGTCACCCGGCTTGATTGCGTACCGTTCTCCATCGTGGTGAACAAGAACGGCGAGCGCTTCTATGACGAGGGCGAGGACGTCTGGCCCAAGCGCTACGCGATCTGGGGCCGACTGGTGGCGGCGCAGCCGGACCAGGTGGGCCATGTCATCATCGACTCGAAATCGCTGAACCTGTTCATGCCTTCAGTCTTCCCGCCGCTGAAGGCGGACACGCTGGAGGAACTGGCGGGCATGATGGGCCTGCCGCCAGACAAGCTGCGCGAAACCGTGGATGCCTTCAACGCCGCCTGCGGCGATACCTCGGCGTTTCACCCGACCGAGCTTGATGGGGTTGCCACCACAGGACTTGTGCCGCCGAAGACCAACTGGGCCCGGCCGATCAGCGAACCGCCGTTCTACGGCTATTCGCTGCGCACCGGCGTCACCTTTACCTACCTGGGCCTGAAGGTCGACGAGACCGCGCAGTGCCGCACCGCCGAGGGTCCGGTCCGCAACCTCTGGGCCGCGGGCGAGACCATGGCCGGCTCGATCCTCGGGCAGGGCTATCTCGCCGGGTTCGGCATGACTATCGGAACCGTTTTTGGACGCATCGCGGGACGGGAGGCCGCAGCCCATGCAAACCGTTGAACTCATCCAGGAAGCCCGCCGCCAGGCCGAAATCTGCAACGCCTGCCGCTATTGCGAGGGCTACTGCTCGGTGTTTCCGGCCATGCACGCGGGCCGCGCGTTTTCCGACGGCGACATCACCCAGCTTGCAAACCTCTGCCACAACTGCCGCGGCTGCTATTACGCCTGCCAGTACACCGCCCCGCATGAGTTCGAGCTGAACCTGCCCAAGGCGCTGGCCGAGGTCCGCCGCGACAGCTGGGAGGCCTATGCCTGGCCGCAGCCGCTGGCGCGCCGCTTCCACACCCATGGCGGCGCCATCGCGCTGGCGCTGGCGCTGGGGTTCGCGTTGATCTTCTGGGCGCTGCGGGCACTTGGCGGCAGCGGCGAGGGCTTCTATGCCGCGCTTTCGCACAATGCGATGGTGGCGATCTTCCTGCCCGCCTTCCTGCTGCCGCTGGTGAGCCTTGGCGTGGGCATGGCGCGCTACTGGCGCGCAGTGGACGGGGAGCCGATCCGGCTCGCGCATCTGAAGCGGGCTTTCGGAATGGCGGCAAAGATGAAGAACCTTGCGGCCGGGCATGGCGACGGCTGCAATTTCGAGGACGAGGACCGCTTCAGCCACGCCCGCCGCTACGCGCATCAGGCGGTAATGTACGGGTTCCTGTTGTGCTTTGCCTCGACCTCGGTCGGCACGGTCCTGCATTACGCTTTCGACATGCCCGCCCCTTATCCGCTGTGGTCGCTGCCGAAACTGCTGGGCGTGCCGGGTGGCGTCCTTCTGACAGCGGGCTGCATCTGGATGGCAGCGCTGAAGCTGCGCGCCGACCGGACGCTGGATGACGAAGGCGCCTTTGGCGGCTCCATCGCCTTCATTCTGCTTCTGGGCTTCGTGGCGCTCACCGGGCTTGCGCTCTATGCGCTTGGCAGCTCAACCGTGATGCCCGCGCTACTCGCGGTCCATCTCGGTGCGGTGCTCACCTTCTTTCTGCTCACGCCCTTCTCCAAGATGGCGCACGGCTTTTACCGCCTGTTGGCCCTGATCCGCGATGCGCAGAGAACCTGAAGGGGGGACGTCAACGCGAGGTCGGGTCCAAACCTGCCAAGGTCTGAAGCGACCTCGCGCGACCCGATCAAGCCTTCCACCTCCCGCTACTTGGGCTTTGCCTGTGGGCTGACAATCCGGACCATCGGCCGACGTTCCGGCCGCGCTCCCGCCTGTTAGCCCGCCACCCGGCTCAGGAAGCGTTTCAGCCGCGCGTCCTGAGGTGCGTCGAAAATCTGCTCAGGCGGTCCCTGTTCAACGATGCGGCCGCCGTCCATGAACAAGACCCGATCCGCGATATCACGGGCAAAGCGCATTTCATGCGTCACGATCAACATGGTCTGGCGCTTTTGCGCAACCGAGCGCATCAGGTCCAGAACTTCACCGACCCATTCGGGATCCAGCGCGGAAGTTGGTTCGTCGAACAACATCAGTTCAGAGCCGATGGCCATGGCGCGGCCAATTCCCACCCGTTGCTGCTGCCCACCGGACAGGCTGGCGGGATAATTGTCAGCCTTGTCGCTCAGCCCGGTCTCCGACAGGATGTCGCGCGCGCGCTGCTCCGCCTCCTGTCTCGGCCGTTTTTGGACAGTGACCAACGCTTCCATGATGTTCTCAAGCGCAGTCTTGTTCGCAAACAACCCGTAATTCTGAAACACCATCGCCGTCGCTCGGCGGAGGGCCAGGATCTCCCGCTTTCGCGAGTGCGCCGCATCCACCGTGACAGCACCAACCGTGATCCGCCCTGCATCAGGCCGGTCCAGAAAATTCACGCAACGCAGAAGGGTCGATTTTCCGGTTCCCGACGGACCGATGATCACCACCCGTTCTCCGTCTTCGATCTCCAGATTGATGTTGTTGAGAACCGTGGTCTCTCCGAAACGTTTGGTCAGTCCCTCGATACGGATCATCGTGCATATGCCTTGTTCAGACGTGTTTCCAAGCGTTTCTGCAACTGGCTCAGCGCTTCAACCATGATCCAGTAGAGCACCGCGGCGACAAGAAAGGCCTCGAAGTAAAGAAAGCTTCCGGCAGCTTCTTTCTGGGTCGCGCCCATCATTTCGGTCACGCCAAGTGTAAAGGCCAGCGAGGTCGCCTTGATCATATCGATGAAATAATTGACCAAAGTGGGCGCCGCCGTGCGCGCGGCTTGCGGCAGGATCACTCGGCTCATCATCTGCACCTGCGTCATGCCGATGGATTGCGCCGCCTCCCACTGGCTCCGGTCTACCCCGGTGATGGCTGCCCGGATCGTTTCCGCCATGTAGGCCGCGAAATGCAGCGTCAATCCCATGATCGTCGCCGTCACCCCGTCAATCGCCGTGAGGAAGGACAAGACCTGTGGCAAACCGTAGTAAAAGAGAAACAACTGCACCAGCAGAGGTGTCCCGCGGAAGAAGCTGATGAAGAGCAGTACCAGCGCATCCAGCACAGGCACCCGCGCCACGCGTTCCATCGCCAAGGCCACAGCGAGCACAAGCGCCAGCAGCATCGCCAGCGCCGCGATGGCCAGGGTCAACGGGATATATCCCGCGATGACGGGGACCAGCCCCAGCATGTATTCAAGGTCCAGTCCCCGCATCGGTTACTGCTCCGTGATGTCGGTACCGAACCACTTGACGGAAATGTCGGCGAGGGTTCCGTTTTCCTTCAGCGTGGTCAGAGCCGCATCAACACGGTCCCGCAGCGCGCGACCTTCTGCGTCGTCACGGAACGGCAGAGCGTTGCGGATTTCGGAGAACGGCTTGCCGGCCAGTTGCAGCGGCAGCGGGCTTTCCTTGATGACCTGTGCAGAAGAGATGCGATCCATCACGAAGGCATCCACGCGGCCAAGCGCGGTGTCCTGTTCGATGTTGGATTCATATGTGCGGATGTCGATTTCATCGGCATAGGGCAGGTTGCGCAGAAGCTGCTCAAAGTTTGAACCGAGGTTCACCGCCACGGTTTTCCCGCGCAGATCCTCGACACCGGCGACCTCATCATTGCCTTTCTTGGTCACCACCTGGGCGCCATCGAAGACGTAGGGCTGCGTGAAAACAAACTTTGCCTCCCGCTCAGGGGTGACGGTGATCTGGTTGGCGATGGTGTCAATGCGACCGGCATCCAGCGCCCCGATCAGACCGGAGAAGGACATGGTTTCGAATTCGATATCAAAACCGGCTTCTTCTCCAACGGCGTTCATCACATCGACTTCGAACCCCTGAAGTTCATTCTGCTTCACAAAGGTAAAAGGGAAATAGCCGCCAGACATGCCCACAGTGAGCGTTTCGGCAGCGGCTGCAGTTCCCATGGTCAGTGTCAGGGCGAGTGCGAGAATGCGTTTCATATCTGAACCTTTCAGGTGAGGCTCCATCGATTGGGCCTGTCAAGAACGTTGGCTGCTCACATAACGGCTTCAGCAGGACCTTCAACCACCTCTGCAACTTAAAAAACCGTTGTCCCACTGACCTCGCAAGCGTGGAATATTGTCAGCGGAGGAGCCATAGGGGTGGACACTTCTGTCCTACCGCCGGAGAGCCCGGAGTCCATAGCAGGATAATCCGCCATGACTGGTCCGCGCATCCGTGCCTGGACAAGCCCATAATTTTGCCACACTCAACAGGTTATCTCGTCAGGGTTGTGTCTCTTTGACAGAGGTTCGGTTGCAACGGCAGGCAGGCATAAAACGACAGGTGGGCATCACGTCACTTCTGGCCCTTCTTGGTCTGGAGAGTATTGCGGTCATCGTGACCTACCAATTTGCCTTTCCTATCGAATGTCACACGACAGATCTGGTCGAATTGTGCCGCGGCCTGCGGATCTCCTTCATCAGCGCGATCTGTGCTGTCACCGCCTTTGTCATCTTGATGTGTACACGTCGCCAAAGCTGGCAGCGATTACGCAATCTGATGCGTGTTTCAGGTCGCACCCACCTTTGGGGCGTGATCCACCTGTCAGGCGTACTGATCATGTTCTTGCCGGTGCATCTGATCCCGCCACAGGAGGCGAACGAGAGGTTTGCCCAGGTTTTCATGCTGCTTGCCACAGGCGGCGCCTTGACCGCTGTCGGGGCGCTATGCTGGGTGGTCCGGCCCGCAAACTGGTGGCATTGGTTGAAAGGCGAGAATTTCCAGCCTCTTGCCATTTTGTTGCTGGCAGCCCTGATCCCATTCCTTGCCCAGATGCTGGAGCCCCTTTGGGCCGTCGAGATGGTTTCACAAGCAACCTTTCAGGGCGTCGCGCTGTTGCTTTCGGCCGTGGAGCCGGAGGTCTTCATCGAACACTCTCGCGCCTGGATCGGGCTGCCGGGGTTTGTGGTGGCCGTCGCCAGCCAATGTTCTGGCATTGAAGGTTTTGCTCTGATCACGGGGTTCATGGCGATCTATGCCATATTGTTTCGAGAAACCTTACGACAGGGCGTGTTCTGGCTCATGCTTTGGCCCGCTGCGCTCCTGGCAAGTTGGCTCTTTAACATTGTACGGATCACGGTGCTGATCCTCCTTGGCAAGCACGTGTCGCCGGAGCTTGCCGTGAACGGGTTCCATAGTTTCGCCGGCTGGCTCCTTTTCATCATGCTCGCGCTTGGGGTGCTCTACCTCGCCCAGTCTGTGCCTGCACTGCGTCGGGTGGAACGCATCAAACGCGATGACACCACACTCGGCACCGATCCCGTCGCCGCACTCATCATTCCGTTCATCGCGTTTATGGTTTCAGGCATCATAGCGCATGCGTTCTGGGAGAACCCGGCACATGGTTATCCACTGCAGGCGGCCGCCATGCTTGGGGCCCTGCTGTGGATGCGTCGACCTCTGCGCGCCCAGATCCAACTGTCGCTTGACCCTTTTGCAGTCACCGTGGGCCTTGCAGTGGGCGCGGTCTGGGTGTGGTTCTCAGCCCCCGCGCCTAGCGAGGACATGCCAGTCGTCGCCTTGAGCGGCGGCGCGTTTGTGATCTGGGCATTGATCCGAACCGTCGGCACAACCCTTCTGGTCCCGGTGATCGAAGAAGCCTTTTTCCGCGGCTACCTGTTGTCCCGACTTGATACTGGCACCCTGACAGCCAAAGTCGTTGCGATCTTCGTGTCCACGGCACTGTTTGCGGCCCTGCACGGCCGCTTTGCTCTGGCTGCCCTCGCCGGGCTGCTGTTTGCGGCAGCCATGCTGCGCCGGGGACGGCTGGGCGATGCAGTCGTTGCACATGTTACCGCCAACGCATACATCGCCGCCGTTGCATTGTACACTGGGCAATGGTCCTTGATTTGACCGCCGCTTATTTCGCCCTGCGGCGGCGGTTGAGTTCCCAAGTCAGCACGAGTGCAGCGGCCAAGGCGGCGAGCGCCATGGCGCCAGTTGATGCGTCGATTTCCGGGACTGCGGCTGGTCGGGTTCCCCCCAGTTGCACGTCGACGCCAAGATCCACGCCAACCGTCTGTGCCGAAACAATTGTGGGCAGCGCACTGAACATTGCGAGCGATGCACTACAAGCCTTGAACATCTTTGTAATACGCGTCATGGATAGACCTCCTCGTAAACAGCTCACCTCATAATTGAAGTGAGTTGTCTAAAAATCAAACAATTCCGCCGCTTGTTCACGCAATCCCATACAGTACACGCACAGGCTCGCCATTGTTTCTGAATCGGCGCCCGTTTGCGACCTCAGATGCAAGTGCCCCTCCAGATTTGGTCGACCAGGCGCGCGTGGTGAACGGACTCGCGCTGCGGATTCGCCTGCTTCCACGCTCAAAAACCAGCAGTGGCGCAGGGCAGATATCATCTGCGTCGCAGCGGTCGACATGGCCCAACGGTCGTATTCCCTTGAGACGCGCCTCTAACTCTGAACAATCATTTTGGCGACCAGCTCGGCGGCGTTCTGCACTCCCAGCTTTTTCATGACCGATGCGCGATGAACCTCGACGGTTCGCGGTGATATTCCCATCGCATTTCCGGTTTCCTTACTGGTGTAGCCATTGACGATATAGCGTGCGACCTCACGTTCACGGGGGGTCAACGTCGCCGCATCAGGCGGCCGATGTTCAAGGTGCTGAAAGGTCCACACCATCAACCGAAACGGGTCAGCCGGTGTCAGGGTCCGTCCAGAGGCACGCGTCCAGATGATTTCGCCGCTACGACACTGCATGAACCGCTCATCGGTGTAGCGGGGACGACCATCCAACCAGCGGCGCCAGCGGATGCCGGTTTTTTCATAGTCCACGCTGGAAGGGTACAGGATACGAATGGATTGCCCTTCCAGCTCCTCACGGCCCCAGCCAAAGATATGCTCGATCTCCGTATTGACCCGCTGGATCACCCTGTTTGACAACACCATCAGGCCAATCGGCGCATCCATGAAGCCGGTCAGGTTCAGATCCGCTTCTGAAATCTGGTCGTAATTCAATGCGCCCCCTCCATACTGCACCCGTATCTACGTAGCGTCTACGTAGATTTCTACGTAGTTCTACGAATACCGGCCACAGGTATTTTCCGTCAGGGTCAGCGTGGGAGGACATTTCATGAGTAACGACATCTATATCATCGGTTCCGGCCACACCCGCTTTGGCCGACTGGAAGAGACCCTTGAGGATCTGATCGTCGAGGCGGCGCGAGAGGCACTGGAGGAGGCACAAGTTTCTGCGTCCGATATTGATGCAGTCTTCCTCGGCCACTTCAACTCGGGTCTGGTGCCAGATGGATTTGCCTCCTCTCTCATCCTTCAGGCTCATCCGGACTTCCGGTTCAAGCCTGCCACGCGCTGCGAAAACGCCTGCGCGTCCGGGGCGGCCGCGATCCACGGCGGCATAAATGCAATTCGGTCGGGCGCAGCCCGCAACGTGCTCGTCGTGGGTGCCGAGAAGATGACCCACCGGTCAACAGTCGAGGTCACCCAGGCGCTGGCGGGAGCGGGGTATCAAAACAACCCGACCGAAGCCGGACTGAGCTTTCCGCAGGTGTTCGCAATTGCTGCAAAGCAATACGCCAAACGATACGGCAGCCCCATGGATGCAATGGCGCGCATCGCGGCCAAGAACCACGACAACGCGATGAAGAACCCCTTGGCCCACATGCACAAGCCGCTCACGTATGAATTCTGCCGAGAGGAAAGTGAGCGCAACCCGCTGATCGCTCCGCCGCTGCGCCTGAGCGACTGCTCTCTGGTGACAGATGGTGCCGCGGCGATCGTGCTGAGTGCCGCGAATGCCGAGGCCGGAGATGCGCCTGCACGGGTCAGGGTCGCTGCCGCAGAGCATGTCTCGGACTTCCTACCCATGAACCGCCGCGACTTTGTCGCCTTTGAAGGACCAGCCCGCGCGATCCGGCAGGCCTACGAGGTGGCAGGCATCACTGTATCCGATCTCGACTTTGCCGAGGTCCATGATTGTTTCACCCCGGCAGAGCTACTGATCTACGAAGCGATCGGCCTGGCGCCAGAAGGTGAGGGCGCGCGTGCCCTCGAGGACGGCACCGTCTTCGCCGACGGGCGCACGCCTGTGAACCTCTCTGGCGGGCTCAAGGCCAAGGGCCATCCGGTGGGGGCCACGGGCGTGTCCATGCATGCCCTGGGCTTTCGCCAGCTAACCGGCCGCGCCGGCGGCATACAGCGTGCTGGCGCCGAATGGGGTCTTGCCTTCAACATGGGCGGAGCAGCTGTGGCAAATTATGCCACCATTTTGCAAGCTGATCGCGCCTGACACCTATCCGGAACGTCTCAAGACTATGAATATCGCGAACTGGTTGTATCAGACGGCTCGATCATGGCCCGCCCGTCCGGCGCTCTACGAGGGAGACAAACTGCGCCAGAGCTATCATGAGCTGATGCAGGCGACCTGCAACCGCGCGGCGTGGTTGCGCGGCCGGCACGGCATTGGTGCGGGGGACCGTGTTGCAATTTATGCAGCAAATGCCCCGGAATACATTGAGGCGCTGCACGCCTGCTGGTGGCTCGGTGCCGTGGCGGTGCCGATCAACCACAAACTGCACCCTCGGGAAGCGAAATGGATCATCGACAATTCCGGCGCAGCCTTGGTCCTGACCCAGTCGGGAGACGTGTTCGCGGAACATCCGGAAATCTCCGAAGCGGCCCTCGGTGCCCAGGTCAGAACGCAGGTCGCCATTTCCCCACCCGAGCAAGTCGCAGATCAGGATCTTGCATGGCTGTTCTACACGTCCGGCACTACCGGCACGCCGAAGGGCGTGATGCTCAGCCATGACAACTTGCGCTGCATGACGCTGTGCTACGCGATGGACGTCGACACGGCGCGACCGGACGAACACATGCTGTATGCCGCACCCATGTCGCACGGCGCGGGTCTGTACATGTTCGCGCAGATCCGTGCGGGCGGCCGTCATCTTGTGCCCGCGTCGCGTGGCTTCGATTGCGATGAGATCATCCGGCTTGCCGGAAGCCGGGGTAATCTCGTTTTCTTCGCCGCGCCAACGATGGTCAAACGCTTGATCGCTCACGCGAAACAGCACGGCTACGATGGCGGCGGGATCCGCACGATCATTTACGGCGGCGGCCCGATGTATGGCAATGACATCGACGAAGCGCTCGCCTGTTTCGGGCCAAAATTCGTGCAAATCTATGGCCAGGGCGAAACGCCGATGACGATTTCGGTCCTGCCCCGAGACCTAATCGCAGATCAGTCACATCCACGTTGGAAAGCCCGTCGTGCCTCCGTCGGGATCGCCCAGGGCGCCGTGACGCTGGCTGTGCTCGGTCCCGATGGCTCCCCCGTACCCGCAGGGCAGACCGGTGAAATCTGCGTACGGGCACCAACCGTGATGAGTGGGTATTGGCGAAATGAACCAGCCAGCAAGCAAGCGCTGAGGGACGGATGGCTGCACACCGGAGATCTGGGTCACATGGATGAGGACGGGTTTCTCTATCTCACGGACCGCTCGAAGGATGTGATCATTTCCGGTGGCACCAATATCTACCCGCGAGAGGTCGAGGAAGCCCTTCTGACCCACCCGGCAGTTTTTGAGATTGCCGTGATCGGCGAACCGGAACCCGACTGGGGGGAGCAAGTGGTCGCCTATGTGGTTCTGGCGCGGGAGCAGACCGTCACGGTTGCCGAGCTGGACAGCTGGTGTCGCCAACGGATCGCAGCCTTCAAACGCCCCAAGCGATATGAGTTCGTCGAAGAGTTGCCCAAGAACAGTTATGGCAAGATCCTGAAGACAGAGCTGCGCAAGCGCGGCGGCCAGTCAGCCGATTCCGGCGCAGCTGGACCGACCGCTTGATGGTATCATCCGCGTCACCTCACGGCAGGACTGAGTTCCCTGCCGCCATGTAGGCACAGTACTACGCTGGCGCATTCCGCACGCTGCAAGCAACAAACTGGGCTAGAAGCCACTGGCTTTTACTGACGTTTTTCAAGCGCATGGATGACCCCGCGCAGTTCTGCAAGACCACGCAGACGCCCGATGTAGGGGTAACCTGGCGTGCTATCGACGCGCTGATCATGCGCCAGCATGTGCCCATGGTCGGGGCGGAAGGGCAGGGACCGCCCCTGCACAGCCTCGGCCTCCAACGCCGCCTGCACCATGGCCACCATGTCGACATCACCAGCAAGGTGCGGGGCCTCGTGAAAGCTGACACCATCCTGCTCAAGCGACGTGGCACGCAGATGCAGGAAGTTCACCCGCGCGGCAAAACGGTCGAGCATCCGCACAAGCGCATTGTCCTTCCGCGCGCCAAGCGATCCCGTGCAGAGAGTAAGGCCGTTCGCGGGACTATTGACCATGTCAAGAATAGCCTGGAGGTCGTCTTCGGTGGAGACCACCCGCGGTAAGCCGAAAATGGGAAAGGGCGGATCGTCCGGATGAATCCCCAGCCGGACGCCGATCTCCTCGGCCACCGGAACCACGTAGCGTAGAAACGCTGCCAGGTTTTTCCGCAGGCGCGCCGCATCGATGTCATCGTAAAGCGCCAACTGGGCGCGAAAGCTGTCGAGGTCAAAGCTTTCTTCCGCTCCGGGCAGGCCTGCGATGATGGTACGTGTCAACGCCTCGCAGGCTTCGGAGGACATATCCGAATATCGCTTTGCCGCGCGCTCGACGATATCCGGGCGGTGATCGCTCAGAGCGCCACTGCGGCCCAGAATATGGATATCAAACACCGCCGCATCTACAGCATCATAGCGCAGGCACAGCGCGCCATCCGGCAGAGCGTAGGCAAGATCGGTGCGCGTCCAGTCCAGCAAGGGCATGAAATTATAGCATACCGTGGTGATACCGCAGGCCGCGAGATTTCGGAGAGATTGCGCCCAGGCCTCAGCCTTAGTTTCCCAGCCCAGTGCGGCCCGCTTGATGTCTTCATGCACCGGTACACTCTCGACAACCTCCCAGCGCAGGCCCGCATCGGCAATCATGTCGCGCCGCGCCGCGATCGCCTCGACCGGCCAGACAGTCCCGTTGGGCAGCTCATGCAGGGCGGTGACGATGCCGCTGGCCCCTGCCTGGCGAATGTCATCCAGTGTTACCGGGTCGTGCGGGCCAAACCAGCGCCAGGTTTCGATCATGCGATCCTCTTGTTCTTTTCAGTCTATGGGCCGGTGGGAAACCGCGCCGGGAAGGTGAGACCGGCCTCAGTTCGGCGCGGAAATGGATTGAAACAGGTAGCCATCGAAGGCCGGATCATCGACGTCCGACAATTCCATCAGGGTCTCGCGCACATGCGCCAAATGCTGCCACATGGCGGCCCGCGCCGCGGCGCTGTCCTTGGTCCGCAGGGCGGCCAGGATCCGCTGGTGATCCTCCAGCCAGTTGCGGCGATAATCCGCATCAAAGATGCGGTCGTGCAGCTTGGCCCACATTGGGCTTTGGTCACGTTTGCGCCATAACTCATGCACCATATCGACCAATACGCTGTTTTGCGTGGCTTCTGCGATCAGACGGTGAAACAGCTCGTCGCCGGAATGGTCCGTGCTCCCAGCCTCGATATCGGCCCGCTCCATCTCCAGCGCTTCGCGCATCCGGATGATGTCGTTCTTGGTCACCATCTCGGCGGCAAAGGCAGCGATCGAGCTTTCCAGAAGCTGCCGCGCCTGCAACAGTTCGAAGGGGCCGATATCATCCCGGACAGGCGGTGCGGCGGTGGCCGAAGATGCCGCCAGATAGATACCAGAGCCCTTTCGGACTTCTACCAGCCCGTCGATCTCCAGCATGATCAGCGCTTCGCGCACCAGCGAGCGCGAGACCGACAGGCGCTCCGATAGTTGTCGCTCCGGCGGAAGCCGGTCACCGACCGAAAGCCCGGCATCGCGGATCATCCCCCGAAGCGCCTGCGCCACATCCTGGTATCGCCGATATTGGCTCATGCCTGATCCCCCTTGGTTGCTGCCGCCGCATCCCGATCCTGCGCAGCGCGTTCAGCGTAGTACGCAGCAAGCGTATAGAAGGCGGGTTTCCTGGTTTCCTTGTCGGCGGCAATCAGCCCCTTGCGGTTCCAGCCGCGCTGAAAAATGCCCTGACGCCGCTCCACTCTAAAGTCATAGAGGATCCACGGAGACATGCCCTTGATGTAGTCGAGTTCGCGAAGCGTAGCGATCTGCTTGCGATAGACTTCATCCTGATAAGCAAGACTGAACAATCCACGTTCGGGGCCTTGATCCGTGTTATCGCCGTCTGCCCCGGTTTCGGAGATAACAACAGGCCGATCCGGAGCGGAGTTGCGGCCGATAACACCCAATTCTTCGAAATTCTCTTCGTACCAGCCATAGTATTCATTGAGCCCAATCACATCAATGTGGGCCGCCAGCCGGTCTTCGATCCTGAGTTTGGCATGATTGACCAGGCAAGCTGCAGAGGTGAGCCGGGTCGGATCTTCGGACTTGGCCAGATCCGCCAGCCCACGCATGAAGTCGAGCCTTGCATCGGTGTCCGGATTTTCATTGCCGACCGACCAGATGATGACGCTGGCACGATTGCGGTCGCGCCGGATCAGTTCGCGCAACTGGTTCTGCGCGTCACGTCGCGTCGCCGGGTTGGCAAAGTCGATGGCCCAATAGACCGGTACTTCTTCCCACAGCATCAGCCCCAGCTCGTCGGCAATTTCGGCAGCGCGTTCGTGATGCGGGTAATGTGCCAGACGCAAATAGTTGCAGCCCAGTTCCTTGGCATGTGCAAAGCGACGGCGAATGTCCGCGTCTGAGGTCACTTTTCCGAGGGTTTCGTCATCCTCATGCACCGAGATGCCCCGCAGGAAAATCGGGCGACCATTCAGCAGTATCTCGGTCCCCTCCCGACGGATGGTGCGGAACCCGACACGATCCCGGATTTCGTCCTCACCAGCAGTCAGGCGCACTTCGTAAAGCTTGGGAGTTTCCGGCGACCAGAGCTCCGGCGTTGCAGAAATCGCAATCTCGCCCTTGCCATCGACTAGCGGCATGGCCACATCCACGCCCAGCTCCGGGATGGCAAACCGGGCCAGATCCACCGGGCCGTCAACCTCGGCAGAGACACGGATCTCGTCATCGTCAAGGCGCACGAACAGGTCGCGGATCACTGTGGATGGCAAATCGTAGAGCGTCACCTCGCGGTAGATGCCACCGTAGTTGAACCAATCCGTGTTGCGCATCGGAACGCGGTCAAGGGTGCGCGTGTTGTTCACGCAGAGCATCAGCCAATTCCGGCCGGGTTTCAGCGTTTCCGTCAGCTCCACGCAAAACGGGGTCGAGCCGCCGTAGTGATTGCCGAGAAATTCCCCGTTCAGGAAGACCTTGCAGTCATATTGCGCCGCGCCAACACGCAGGATCTGGCGGCGGCCTTCGGACGGCGTATGGGTCAGCGCCCGCGTGTACCAGGCAGACCCTTCGAAGAAATACCACTTATCCTTTTGCATCTGCCAGCAGGAGGGCACAGGCACCGTTTCCCCCATGTAAGGATCGTAATCCCAGGGTTCGATCCGATCTTCCGGTGCCTCCGGCAGCATGGCGAACCACTTCTGCCTGAGGCCGGTGTCCAGCAGATCGACACAGAAGTTCCAATCCCCGTCCAGCGACTGCCCGTGGCGGCCGCGGGTAAAGATCAGCGTGTCGGCGTTCAGCGACTGCGTGTTGAAGGGCCGATCATAGTCTTCGTCATGCAGCGCCTGCAGCGCATTATCTGCCAGTTCGGAGCGTTCTAACATTGGTGCCTGTGCCTCTGCCGGTTATTGTGCCGCTTTGATACGATCGATCAGCTCGGCGAGCTTTTCCGATTTCGCAGCGACTTCCTCATGCATCGGCAGAACGGCCGCCGCAAAGGGTGCCTTGTCGACCGTATGGATGTTGACGTTCAGCGACGCCTTGGCCTCATCGATTGCCGCATCCGAGGCCGCATTCCACGCCTTGCGGTGCGCCGCCATCGATTCAAGCGCGGCCGTGCGCAGAGCCGCCTGCTGCTCCGACGTCATCGCGTCCCAGGCACAGTTGGAGATCACGACGACAGACGGGATCATCGTGTGTTCGTCCAGAGAAAAATCGCTGACAACTTCACCATGGCGGGCAGTCGTCAACGCCGTAGGATTGTTTTCCGCGGCATCCACGACGCCTTGCTGCAAGGCGCTGTACAGCTCACCCCAGGAGATCGGCGTAGGGTTGCCGCCCAGCAGCTCCACCATGCGGATCGCCGAAGGGCTGGGCTGCACCCGCACCTTTACCCCCTTCAGGTCGTCGGGCGACAGAATGGGCTTTTGGGCATAAAAGGAACGCGCGCCCTCGGTATAGAAGGCGACACCGCGAAACCCCTGGTCGACAGAGGCGTTCAGGATATCCTGGCCGATATCACCGGTAATGACCGAATTGAAGTGCTCTTCTGAAGAGAAGATATACGGCAGGTTCAACGCAGAGTAGCTCTCCTCGAAGGCTTCAAGCTCGGACGCGTTGGACCGCGCCATTTCCAGGGCGCAGTTCTGAACCAGTTCCATGGATTCGCGCTGGGTGCCCAGCTGCGCATTCGGGAATATCTGGATCTTGATCTCGCCATCGGTGAGTTCTGCCACACGATCAGCCATCACCTGCATGGAAACATGAACCGGATGATCCGGCGGATTGTTGTGGTTCAATTTCAACGTTGTCGCGCCTGCAAGCCCAGCCGATGCGGCCAGCGCCAGCGCAGACAAAGCGGTCGTGAATGTCTTGGTCATGGTCTCTCCTCCCGTGGATTTTGGTCTGACATACCCAAATTGGTCAACCAGTATGGCGAGAAACTTCACCAGATTCGAACTTCAGTCAACCAAAACCTCTATTTCGGGACCGAATTCTCAAAAGCCCATACCGATCACCACAAATTGGTTGACCAATATGAATTCCTGCGCAAGGTTCTGACGCAGGACTGGCCAGCCAGTGAAAGGGAGGAAGCCAATGACATGGATCGCAACACCTCGTGAAAACGGGGAGGGCTGCATATGAGACCCTTTGTCGACGCCTTTCTCAAAACCGTTATTTCAGTGATCTTCGTGGTGCTGGTGGCCTGCGTCAGCTGGCAAGTTATCAGCCGCTACATTCTTGGCACCCCCTCCACGGTGACGGATGAGTTGGCCCGATTCCTGTTCATGTGGCTGGCGCTGATCGGCGGAGCCTACACGATGGGACTGCGGCGCCACCTGGCGATCGAACTGCTGACCCAGAAGCTGACCGGACGTGCGCGGGCGCTCTCCGAGGGCTTCGTCCTGCTGGCTGTTGCGGGGTTCGCGGGCATGGTGATGGTGAAAGGGGGAGGGCAACTGGTCATGAAGACCCTGGCCTCCGGTCAGGTCACGCCCGCCCTGCAAATTCCCATGGCCTATGTCTACGGTGCCATTCCATTCGCGGGTGCAGTAATCCTCTATTTCTGCGCGATTTTTTCATTTGAGATTTGGCGCAACGGCCCGTCTGATCCGGATGCGGCCCGCAACGGCGCGCCGGTCGGCGGACCTCTGGACTAAGGCAACGGCATGACCCAATCTATCTTTCTTCTTTTCGGCAGCTTTGCCGTGCTGATGTCTCTCGGGGTGCCGATTGCCTTCAGCATCGGTATCGCAACTACTGTCACCTTCCTGTTGTTCATGGGCCTGGACCAGTCACTGTTCATTGTGGCCCAGCAGTTGGCGTCCGGTCTCGACAGTTTTACCCTGCTGGCAATCCCCTTCTTTATCCTGGCCGGAAACATCATGAACCGCGGCGGCATTGCCATGCGGCTGATCAATTTCGCCAAGGTCCTCGGCGGCAGACTGCCCGGTGCTTTGGCCCATTGCAACGTGATCGCAAACATGATGTTCGGCTCAATCTCCGGTTCGGCCGTTGCCTCGGCCGCGGCCGTGGGCGGGGTGATGGCGCCGCTGCAGAAAAAGGAAGGGTACGATCCGGCATTCTCGGCTGCGGTGAACATCGCCTCTTGTCCCACCGGACTGCTGATCCCGCCCTCGGCGACACTGATCGTCTACTCGCTGATCACCGGCGGCACCTCCATCGCAGCCTTGTTCGTGGCCGGCTATCTGCCCGGTATCCTGATGGGACTTGGCCTGATGATCGTGGCCGGCATCATCGCCAAGCGTCGCGGCTATCCGGTCGCGCCGCGCCCGGATCTGGCTGAGGTCTGGGTCGCCGCCCGTGATGCGGCGCTGCCACTTGGCCTCATTGTCATCGTCATGGGCGGCATCATCTCCGGGGTGTTCACCGCGACCGAAGCCTCGGCGGCGGCCGTGCTCTACACCCTGTTGCTGGCGCTGGTGTGGTACCGCGAGATCACCCTCAAAGATCTGCCTGCCATCCTGATCGACAGCGCCGTCACCACCTCGGTCGTGCTGCTGATGATCGGCGCCTCTATCGCCATGAGCAGGGTGATGGCCTTTGGTGGCATTCCCTTCGCGATTTCGGACTTCCTGCTCAGCCTGTCCGACAATCCTATCGCGATCCTGCTGGCGATCAACGTGGCGCTTCTGATCGTCGGCACCTTCATGGACATGACGCCGGCCCTGCTGATCTTTACGCCGATCTTCATGCCGGTTGTCAAAGGACTCGGGATGGACCCGGTACATTTCGGCGTGGTGATGACGCTGAACCTGTGCATCGGCATCTGCACCCCGCCAGTCGGCTCGGCCCTGTTCGTGGGCTGCTCGGTCGGGGGAACATCGATCGCGCGGGTCATCCGGCCCTTGTTACCATTTTACGCACTGCTGTTCGGACTGCTGATGCTGGTGACCTACGTCCCTGAAATCAGCCTGTTCCTGCCGCGTGTTCTGTTGGGATATCAATAATGAAATGCCTGAAATCCTGGTCTCTGGAGGCGGAGACCCCAACCGGCGTCACCTTGCGCGTCGAGGGACGTCACCTGCTGCATATTCATGTCCTGGAGCCCACGCTGTTCCGCGTGTCTCTGCAAAAGGATGCGGCGTGGCGGCTGAATCGCACCTGGACAATCGCGCCGGAGGGCAAGGCCCCATGGCACGGACGCAGCCGCGATGATCTCACAGGGTTTTCCTGTCCCCCCCCGGAGGTGACCACCTCCGAGAGCGAGATCACTGTCGCCACGGACACCTTGCGGCTGCGGCTGTTGTCCCCGTTGCAGATGATCTGGGAGGCCAAGGTCGGAGGCACCTGGCAATGCTTTGCAAAGGATCGCGCCACCGGCGGCATCCACCTGGGCCTGCGCGATCACGCCCACGCCCATTTCCTTGCCCGCACGGCAGGCGAACCGGTCTTTGGCCTTGGCGAGAAGACCGGTCCCTTGAACCGCGCAGGCAAACGCTACGAGATGCGCAACATCGATGCCATGGGCTATGATGCGGAAAGCACGGACCCGCTTTACAAACATGTTCCTTTCACCATCACCCGAACCTCGACCGCCGGGTGCTGGTCAATCTTCTACGACAATCTCGCCGGGTGCTGGTTCGACCTTGGCAACGAACTCGACAACTATCACGCACCCTACCGCGCCTATCGGGCCGAAGACGGCGATCTGGATTTCTACATGTCCTGGGCGCCGCAGGTTCTGGACCTCGTCAAACGTCAGGAACAGCTGACCGGCGGCACCGCCTTTCCGCCGCGCTGGAGCCTTGGCTACTCCGGTTCAACGATGTCCTATACGGACGCGCCAGACGCACAAGCCCAGCTCGAAGGCTTCCTCACCAAGATCGCCGAACATCGAATTCCCTGCGACAGCTTTCAGATGTCCTCTGGCTATACCTCCATTGGCAGAAAGCGTTACGTGTTCAACTGGAACGACGACAAGATGCCCGATCCGGAGGGTATGGCCTCGAAATTTGCGGAACTTGGCGTGCATCTCATCGCGAACATCAAACCCTGCCTGCTGCAGGACCATCCGCGATATGCAGAGGCAGCGGACGCTGGTCTGTTCATCCACGCCAGCCCGGAAGCGGACGCAGACGCTGGCCCCGAGATGTCCATGTTCTGGGATGACGAGGGTTCACATCTGGATTTCACCAACCCGGCTACAATTGACTGGTGGAAATCGAACGTCACCTCGGCGCTGTTGACGCGGGGCATCGGGTCCACCTGGAATGACAACAACGAGTATGAAATCTGGGACCGCCACGCCCAATGCGCGGGCTTTGGCGAGAGCATTGATATCGCGCTGATGCGTCCGGTGATGCCCATCCTGATGACCCGCGCCTCCATGGAAGCGCAACAAGCACATGCCCCTCGAAAGCGCCCCTATCTGATCAGCCGCTCCGGCGCGCCGGGATTGCAACGCTATGCGCAGACGTGGAGCGGCGACAACCGCACCGACTGGAAGACGCTGCGCTGGAACCAGCGCACCGGGCTGGGGATGAGCCTGTCAGGCTTTTTCAACATCGGCCATGATGTCGGCGGTTTCTCCGGCCCCCGGCCGGAACCGGAACTGTTCGTGCGATGGGTGCAGAACGGGATCTTTCACCCTCGTTTCACCATTCATTCCTGGAATGAAGATGCGACGGTCAACGAGCCCTGGATGTACCCCGAGGTCACCGATCAAATCCGGGCGGCGATCCGCCTTCGCTATCGCCTGATGCCATATCTCTACACCTGCATGTGGCAAGCCGCAGAGCACAGCGAGCCCATGCTTCGACCACTGTTCCTGGACTTCGGCGATGACCCGCAAACCTGGGAGGAGGGGGACAGCTTCCTTCTTGGTCGGGACCTTCTGGTCGCAACCGTGCTCGACAAGGGGCGTGACACCCATGCGGTCTACTTGCCCAGACACGCCAACGGCTGGTGGGACTTCCACGCTGGCACCTGGCATGCCGGAGGTCAGTGGCTGGAGCTTCCAGTGACGCTCGACAGCATCCCGCTGTTCGTGCGCGGTGGTGCGGTGATCCCGATGGGCGAGGGCGCCGACCGCGCCGCCCCGGAGGCTGAAACCGGGCGCGTGCTGGCCATCTTCCCGGCCCCCGGAGAGGGATGCCATGGCAGCCTGATGTACGAGGATGACGGGGTGTCCTGCGACAGCGACTGGTGCCTGACCCATTTCGAGGTGTCCTGCGACACCGACAGCATCAGCCTGCGCACCCGCCGCGAAGGTCCCGGCAGGCCGGTCCTGCCGGAAGCGGACCTGCTGCTTCCATCCGGCGAGTCTCGCACATTGAAGACAGCAAGAAGGATCCCCCTGTGACCAGCATGCGCATTTCGTGCTCCTATGACCGCACGGCCCTTCGTCCACGCATTCTGCACCTTGGCTTTGGCGCCTTTGCCCGCGCCCACCCGATGGTGTACCTGCACCATGGGCTGGCCGCGGCGGGCGGTGACTGGGGCGTCGTGGCGGCTCGGCTGAATTCAGGCGTTGACGCGCTTGACGCGCTCGATCAGGCTGATGGTCTCTACCACGTTGCCGAAGCGGATGGTGACACGATCACCCTGCGCGAAATCGGAGTGTTGACCGGCAGTTGCCATCCCGTCCGCGACGGCGCCGCGGCCTTGCCCGCGCTGATTGCCTCGGCCTCCATGTCGTTGATCCTGTTGACGATTACCGAAAAGGGCTATTGCACCAAAGCTGGCGCGCTCGACGTCGACCATCCCGGCATTCGCGCCGATCTTGCGGGCGGGGCGCCGTCAACGGCGATTGGAGTGATTGTTGCCGGGCTGGCGCAACGTCGCACCGCGGTCCATGGCGGGCTGACCATCCTGTCCTGTGACAACCAGCCACACAACGGCGCGCTGACGCGTGCGGCGGTTCTGGATTTTGCCGGGGCACTGGACCCGGAGCTGGCGCATTGGATTTCCACTCATGTGCGGTTTCCTTCCTCCATGGTCGACCGCATCGTTCCGGCAATGACCGACGATGGCCGCGCCGTAATCCGTGATGCGCTGGATGCAGAAGACCCGAACGCGATCCTGTGCGAACCTTTCCGCCAATGGGTGATCGAGGACGATTTTGCCGGAGACATCCCCCCCTTTGCTGCAGGCGGAGCGCTGTTGGTACCAGATGTACGGCCCTTTGAAGAGATGAAGTTACGGCTTCTGAATGGTGCGCACACGACGTTGGCCTGGCTTGGGCAACTGCTTGGGCATGAGACTGTCTCGGACTGTATACAGGACAATGATCTGCGCACTGCGCTGCGTCACTTGATGCTGGCGGAACAGGCCCCGACACTGACACTGCCGGGCGGGATTGACATTGTAGCCTATGCCGATGACCTGCTTACGCGCTTTGCCAATCCCCGGCTGCGCCACAGGCTGGCACAAATCGCCATGGACAGCAGTCAGAAAATGCCCCAACGCCTGCTGGCGCCCATCGCACAAAACATCGCAGCCGACCGAGACTGCAGCATCAGTTCCCTTGCCCTAGCCGCGTGGATCAAGGGTCTGCGCGACCTCGCCCCGATCGACGATCCGCGGCAGGCCGAGTTGTATGCGGCCGCGGCCTCGGACACGCCCGTCACCTCCGTCCTCGCGCTGCCCGGCCTGCTACCGGAGCCGCTGCACGATTGCACGGTGCTAACCGGTCCGGTGCTGGAGGCCTATGCGCGCCTCGAAGAGACTGGCGCAACAGCAACTCTTGCCGCAACGCTCACCCATGTTTCACCTGCCGAGGCTGCGCAATGACTGCCTTTCTAAACAGTGATTTTCTGCTCGACACCGCCACTGCACGGCACCTGTTTCACGAAATCGCCAGTGACCTGCCGATCGTCGACTACCATAACCATCTGCCACCGGCCGAGATTGCCGCGGACCGTAAATGGGACAACATCGGCGAGATGTGGCTGGCCTTCGACCACTACAAATGGCGCGTCATGCGGTGGGCCGGAGTGGATGAGGCTCGTGTCTCCGGCAACGCCAGTTGGCGACAGAAATTTGACGCCTTTGCCGAGGCCATGCCTCGAGCAGTCCTCAACCCTGTACATCACTGGTCGCATCTCGAGCTCTGGCGCTACTTCGACCTGACTGGAACCGTGTTGTCGCCGACGACCGCAGATCATGTATGGCACGCCACCAATGCCCGCCTGTCGGAGCCGGGCTTCACGGCACAGGGTTTGCTGCGCCGAATGAACGTAGAGCTCGTCGGAACCACCGACGACCCGCTTGACGACCTGACGCATCACGCGGCCATGAAGGGCGCGGACATCACCGTTGTGCCAACCTTTCGGCCCGATAAAACGGTGCAGATAGAGGCGTCCGGCTTTGCCGGTTACATCGAGCGGTTGGAGGCTCTCACGCATCCGATCCGCAGCTTCGAAGATCTGGTCGCGGCCTTGCTCCTGAGATTGGATCATTTCGTCGCCCACGGCTGCCGGGCGGCAGATCATGGCATCAATCACCTCGATGTAGGTGACATTCCGAGCGCCGCCGCTTTGGATGCGGCCTTGCGCACCGCGCGTGCAGGCCAACCTGTCACGCCCGAGCAGGCATCCGGCCACAGGGCGGCGTTGTTCGACGCCTTGGGACGTGCCTATGCGGCGCGCGGGCTGGTGATGCAGTGCCACATGAATGTGGTGCGCAACGGCTCCACCCGGCTGTTGCAGGCGATCGGCCCGGATGCCGGGGGGGATTCACTGCGTGACACCGATATGGCCGGGCCCTTGAACGTGCTTCTCGACCGGCTCGACCGCGACGGGCAACTGCCGCGCATGGTGCTCTATGGGCTGGATCCGGCGCGCAATCCGGTGCTGGTCGCCACGGCGGGCACTTTTCAGGACGGCTCGGTACCGGGCAAGATACAGGCCGGATCCGCCTGGTGGTTCAACGACACGCTGGACGGCATGGAAAGCCAGATGCGCACGCTGGCGCAGGTTGGCCTGCTGTCCACTTTTCTGGGCATGCTGACGGACAGCCGCTCTTTTCTGTCCTTTCCGCGCCACGAATATTTCCGTCGACTGCTCTGCGGCATGATCGGGCGCTGGTCCGAAACCGGACATCTGCCCGATGACCCCGAGGCGCTGGAGCAACTGGTCCGCGGGATTTGCTACGAAAACGCCAAGGCCTGGTTCATCGATCCCAGGTAGCCCGTTCGGCACATACGCGACCTACGTCGCCAATACTGACGACCCCATGCACAGGGGCCGTCAAAAGCCGCTGACGCTCGGCAGCCATGTCGACAGGAACGGCAGGAAGGTAATCAGCAGCAGTGCGACGGCCAGGGCGAGAAAAAATGGCGGCATTTCCCGTACCAAGGCCGAGGGCTTGAGCCCCACGGTGGAGGATACCACGAAAATCAGGCTGCCGACCGGCGGCGTGGCCAATCCCAGTGTCAGATTCACGATCACGATAATCGCGAAATGGTTCGGGTCGATCCCCAGGGCAAAGCTGATTGGCGCGAGGATCGGCACCAGGATCATCACCCCCGGCAGCGGATCCATGAACAGGCCAAAAAGCAGCAACAGCAGGTTGACAGCCAACAGGAAGACAATCGGGGACAGGTCCCAAGAGATGATCGTCTCTGCCAGAAACTGCGGCACGCTTTCGATGATCAGCACCCAGGCAAAAGCCCGGGCGGCGCCTAGAATCAACAGCACCGCTCCGGACGTCAAAGCTGCTCGCAGGACAATCCCCGGCAGATCGCGCAGGTGCAGTGAGCGGTAGACGAACATGCCGACAAGCAGCGCGTAGAACACGGCGATGACGGACGCTTCCGTTGGGGTGAAAACACCAAAGCGGATACCGCCCACAACCAGCAGGATCAGCAACAACGCCGGCACGGCAAAGAATGCAATCCGCCCAATTTCGGCCAGCGTGGGCATTGGCTGCCCGGAAGCGTAGTTGCGGGCTTTGCTGACGCGGGCATTGGCCAGAAGGATCAGCAGAGTGATCAGCAGTCCCGGCAAGACCCCCGCCATGAACAGCGAGCCGACCGAGACTTCCTTGTCCTGCATGGCATAGATGATCATGGTGATTGAAGGCGGGATGATCGGTCCCACGACCGAACTGGCGATTGTCAGCGCCCCGGCATACGGGCGGTCATAGCCACCTTTTTCCATCATGCGAATCATCATCGTACCCGGGCCGGCGGCATCGGCAAGCGCACTGCCTGAAATGCCCGCGAACATCGCCGAGCTGACCACGTTGGCATGGCCCAGACCACCGCGCAAATGGCCGACGAATGCCTGCGCCAGACGCAAGATCGCAAGGGTCACCGCCCCACCAGTCATGATCTCGGAGGCGAGGATGAAGAAGGGCACCGCCAATAGCGGGAAACTGTCAAGGCCCGCAAACATTTCCTTCACCACCACCAGATGCGGGTAATTGGAGGCAAAGGTGATGGCAAGAAACACCGAAATCGCCATCGCAAAGGCGACCGGCAGTCCAAGCGCCAGCAGCACGAACAGGGCAGGGAACAGGATCTCAGCCATTCGCACCTCCGGGCAAAGCATCCGGCCCATTGGCATTGGGGTCCAGCGACCGGTAACGTCCCGCCTCGATGAACGGGCGGGCAATCAACAGCAGATGCAGGATCAACAAGGAAAAGCCGACCGGCATTGCCGCATATACGTACAAAAAGGGCAGGCGCAGCGCGGGCGTGACCTGGTACTGCATCCGCTCGGCGTATTGCCAACCGACGTGCACCATGAACGCAAAGAACAGCAACAGCATCGCAACGATCGCCGCCCGCAACATCCGTTGCCCGGCCTGCGGCAGGCTATCCTGGAGGTTGGTGATTGCGACGTGGCCGCCGATACGCAGGATCAGCCCCGCACCAATAAATGTCAGCCAGATCATCAGGTAACGTGCCGCCTCGTCAGCCCAGGGCAGTGAATGCGAGGTGAGGTATCGCAGCGTGATGTTGCTGCCCACGGTGAGTGCCATGGCCGACAGCATCAGGATCAGCACCCATCCATTGAGCGCCACAAAGAGGTTTTCCAGCTTTTTCACGACTTCCCCGCCACCGAAAAGGTGTCGGCGCCGGAGGGGCGCCGACACGCACGTATCACTTGAATGCGACGATCGCGTTCACCAGATCCTTGCCGTAGGTCTCGTAGTACCCTTCATAGGCGGCGCTGATGGACTCCTGGAACGCGGCTTTCTCGTCCAAAGACAGGGCGTTGATTTCCATGCCGCGGTCCTTCAGCGTCTCGACGCCGCTGGTCTCAACATTGTCGACATAGCTACGCATTGCCTCGGTGGCCGCGGCAGCAGCCTTCTCAAAGGCGGCTTTCTGCGTCTCGTCCAGACCTTCCCAGAACGGCTTGGACACCAACAGCATGGCCGGGGAATAGACGTGACCGGACAAGGTCAGATATTTCTGCACTTCATCCAGTTTCACCGAAACGATAACCGACAGCGGGTTTTCCTGACCGTCAATGACGCCCTGTTGAAGCGACGAAATCACCTCCGGCCAAGCCATCGGTGTCGGAGCGGCGCCCATCGCGTTGAACGCGGCGAGATGCACCGGATTTTCCATGGTTCGCAGCTTCAGCCCCTCGGCATCGGCCGGAGTATGGATCGGGTTTCGGTTGTTGGTGATGTGGCGGAAGCCCTGTTCACCCCAGGCCAATCCGTGCAAGCCAACATTATCGAATTTGGCGAGGATTTCCTGACCAATCGGGCCATCCAGCACCGCGCGGGCATGCTCCAGATCGCGGAACAGGAAGGGAATGTCGAAAACGCCTGTATCCGGGACGAAATTCGCCAGGGTACCGGACGAAACGATGGTTGCCTCGATCGTTCCGAGTTGCAGCCCCTCAATGACTTCCCGTTCACCGCCCAGACCGGAGGAGGGGAAGTGCTTGAACTCAAACGCATCTCCCGTTTCAGCCTTCAGAACCTCCTCGAACTTCTGGGCCGCAACGCCATAGTGGCTGTCAGGCGCAAGCGCATAGCCGATCTTCACTTCGGTCTGGGCAAATGCCGGTAAACCGGCGGCAATGAGCAAGCCGACCGTGGCCAGCCCGCGATACGCGAAAGTCATTGAAATCCTCCCTCTAAAGGTTGTTAATTGCTACACAAGGCAATTTTTTCTGGCAACCCCAGGGGTTGAGGCTGCCGATCCTGTTTTCAGGCCGTTTCGCCCTTGCGAAACAGCTGCACAAGTTCGGGGACATAGGCCTCGCCCTGGCCAGCTTCCACCGGCGCTTTCAGGGCCTTGGAAATACCATCGGCAACCGTTTTTCGCGCACCGGAGGCCTCCGACATCCCACGATAATAATCAATATCTTTCAATGCGTTCGACACAAAGAAGGGCAGCCCCTCGCGATCCTGGTCAACGATGTAAGGGGCCAGCCGCTCCAGCGCGACACTCGCGCCACCACCTTGCGCCAGCACATCGACAAACACCTGCGGATCAATCTCGGCATCCGCAGCCTGTGCCGCGGCCTCGGCCAGCAGCGTCATGAAACCCACCGACACATAGTTATGCAACAACTTGAGCCGGTGACCATGACTCAGCGGGCCAACGTGATCGACCTTTTCGGTAAAGGCAGCCAGCACCGGACGCACCGTTTCCAGCGCCTCTGTCGCACCACCGACCAGCAGATTCAGCGTGCCTTCATGGGCGTGTTTCGCCGTGCGCGTCATTGGAGCATCAATGTAATCGCCACCTGCCTGACGAATGATTTCGGCCATGCGCAGTGTCGTCTCCGGCAGCGCTGTAGAGCAATCCACCACAACGGCACCGGGCTTCAGCGCCGAGGCAACACCTTCTGACCCGGCCACGATGGCCTCGACCTGCGGTGAGCCGGTGACACAAAGGATCACGACATCCGACTTCGCCGCAACCTCGGCCGGGCTGGCGCAGGCGCTGGCACCGAGGCCAAGGATTTCCTCCGTTGGCTGGTTGCCGGGGTGATCGAGGAAGCTCAGGCTGAAACCGCCCTTCAAAAGGACGTTGCGGGCGATACCATGCCCCATAAGGCCAACGCCGATGATACCTACATGCATTTTATGCTCTTTCCGTCTTAACGTGGGGGCGCTCGAAGCCAGACCTCAGTCCGCGTTGATCCAGATCGCCTTGGTGTCGAGGTATTCTTCCATGTGCTCGGTGCCACCTTCCCGGCCATAGCCGGACATTTTGACACCACCAAAAGGCACGGCAGGATCGATTGCATGGTACATGTTCACCCAGACCGAGCCTGCCTTCAGACGGTGGGCAAGCTTGTGCGCCGTGCCCAGATGTGTCGAGAATACACCTGCAGCCAAGCCATATGGAGTCGCGTTGGCGCGCTCGACGACCTCGTCGAGGCTGTCAAAGGGCAGGGCCGAAATCACCGGTCCGAAGATCTCCTCACGGGCAACGCTCATGTCGTCGGTCACGTTACCCAGAACGGTAGGCTGGAAGAAGTGCCCGCCCTGCAGCTCTGGCCCGTCGGCACGGGCTCCCCCCGTCAGAACCGTGGCCCCCTCCTGGGGGCCTGCCGCCAGATAGCCGGCGATGCGTTCTGCCTGGCGGGCGGAAATGATAGGTCCGATGTCGGTATCTTCCTCGATGCCATGACCAATCCGCAAGGACGCGGCATAGTCGGCAACCCGGCGCAAAAACTCGTCGTGGATCTCGCGGGCGACGAAAAGCCGCGAGCCTGCAATACAAATCTGCCCCGAGTTGGCGAAAACGGCCATCGCGGCCACCGGCACGGCCTTTTCGATGTCAGCGTCCCGGCAAACGATTACCGGCGACTTGCCGCCAAGCTCCAACGACACCCGCTTGAGGTTGCCAGTGGCTGCGCGAGCGATCGCCTGGCCAGTTGCGGTCGACCCCGTAAAGACGATCTTGTCCACCCCGGGATGTTCCGCAAGGGCGGCGCCGGCCTCGCTGCCCGTACCGGTCACGATATTCAGAACGCCGTCCGGCAACCCGGCTTCCTGCATGATGCGGGCAATCATCAGAACAGTCAGCGAAGCTTCCTCGGACGGCTTCAAAACGATGGTGCAGCCCGTGGCAATCGCAGGCGCAATCTTCCACACCGCCCCCGCAATCGGTGCGTTCCAGGGAATGATGGCCCCGACAACACCAATCGGTTCGCGCACCGTCTGCGAATAGATCTCACCCGGGAAAGAGTTGGGAATCGTGGCTCCATGGATCGCCACCGCCTGACCGGCATAGAAACGCAACATACCCAGCACGCGACGGCTGTTGGCGAGGGTGCGTTGAATGGGCATCCCCATGTCGAGCGTATCGGACAGGCACAGGGTCTCCCATTCGGCCTCGAAGCGCTCCGCTATGCGCAGCAATAAGGCCTGACGCTCAAATGGCGTCCATTTCGACCAAGGCCCCTCAAATGCCTTGCGGGCAGCCGCCACCGCCGCGTCAATGTCTTCACGGCCGCCACGCGGGACGGTTGCAAGCAGACTGCTATCGGCCGGGTTTCGGGCCTCGATCACTTCGCCGGAGCGCGCTTCGCACCACTGACCGTCGATGAACATCCGGCGAAATTCGCCCTTGTAGAGACCAGCCGCGGCTGAATTCCAGTCCTTCATTGCGTGTAACCCTGTCTGATACTGTTGTGCGTTGGCTTCCGAAAAGGCCGCGCTCGGCGCCGGATTGGACGCCACGACGTTGTACTCCGATAGGTTGCGGCATTACAAGTTAGTATACATGCTAATTACCATTCGCTCGACGGCCGCCAAGTGTGATCACACTGGTCCCGGCAACCGTTGCGGCTGCTACACCACGTAAAATGTGCCGCGAGAAGATAGCCCCGGGCTGCGACTTAGCGCACCGGTGGTCACAGAATAATAACATAACCATGATTATAGGGTTTCGAGAATATCCAGCCGCGCGTTCCACTCAACTTCGCCTCTTGTCCGAATAAACCAAGGCGCCTTTCGAAGGGAGACGGAATGGAAGCCGTTTACAGCCAACCAGGCCTGCGGGGCCGCGAAAACCGTGTCACGTTCGGTCGCGCGGCCCCAGTTTTATCAGACCTGTCCCGGCAACCACAACACGATAGCCGGGAAGGCAACCAGCAGCGCGATCGTGATTGCGTCAGCAATGAAGAACGGCGTAACACCCTTGAACACGTCCTGCACGCTCAGATCGTCGCGCACGCCGGCGACCACAAAGCAGTTGAGGCCAATCGGCGGGGTAATCAGGCAGAACTCTGCCATCTTGACCACCAGGATGCCGAACCAGATAGCACACATCGGCCCCGACATGCCAAAGGTGCTGTCGGCGGCTGATACCGCTTCCCCGCCGTTCAGAGCCATGACGGCAGGATAGACCACGGGCAACGTCAACAGCAGCATGCCGATCGCATCCATGAACATGCCCAATACCGCATAGGCCAGGAGGATGCAGATCAGGATCAGCATGGGGCTCATCTCCAGCGAGGTGATCCAATCGGCAAAGGCTCCGGGCAGATCGGCAAAGCCAAGGAAACGCACGTAGATCAGCACCCCCCAGATGATGGTGAAGATCATCACGCTCAGTTTGGCGGTTTCGAGCAGCGCATCCTTCAACTCGCGCCAGCGCATGCCGTGACGCAGCGCCATCAGGAAAACCACGAAGGCCCCGATTGCGCCGCCTTCGGTCGGGGTACCCCAAGCGTCGCCACCGAAGGGGTTGTAGACAAAGAAAATGATGGTCACGACAACGAACAGGATCGGCAAGGCTTGCGGCAAGGCGGCAAAGCGCTGACGCCAGGTGAAGCCGGTGACGCGGGGACCGAAGTCCTTGATGACCATCGCCATGCCAACAATCAGTGCGCCGTAAATCAGCGCGGAGAAGGCGCCGGGAATAAAACCGGCCAACAACAGCTTGCCCACGTCCTGCTCGACGATGATCGCATAGATCACCAGGATCGCTGAGGGCGGGATCAGCGAGGCCAGCGTGCCGCCAGCAGCCACCACACCAGCTGCAAAACGCTTGTCATAGCCAATCTTCAACATTTCCGGGATGGCGATACGGGCAAACACGGCCGAGGTGGCAACAGACGCGCCGGACACGGCGGCAAAGCCTGCTGTGGCAAAAACGGTCGACACCGCCAACCCGCCGGGGACCCAGGCCAGCCAGCGTTTGGCGGCCTCAAACAAGGCACGGGTCAGCCCTGCGTAGTAGGCAAGATAGCCAATCAGGATGAACGTCGGGATCAGTGACAGCGCCTGGCTGGAGACCTTGGAATGTGGCACCTGCCCTGCGGTCTTGACCGCAATGGTGAGCGCCTTGCCAAAGCGGGCCGGATCGTAGCCAAACTTGGCCCAGAAGATCCAGATCAGGCCAACCATCCCTGCGGCGGCCGCGGCAAATGCCACCCGCATGCCAAGGACCACCATTACCAAAAGCCCGGCAGAGACGATCAGGCCAATTTCAATCGGTTCCATGTCAGATGTTCCTCAGGTGTCGTGGCCGGAGACGTGT
This sequence comes from Leisingera sp. XS_AS12, assembly GCF_041224635.1. Classification (NCBI taxonomy): domain Bacteria; kingdom Pseudomonadati; phylum Pseudomonadota; class Alphaproteobacteria; order Rhodobacterales; family Roseobacteraceae; genus Leisingera; species Leisingera sp. XS_AS12. The sequence continues at coordinate 26,669 of NZ_JBGFGM010000061.1, read as the reverse complement.
TCCGCCTCCATCGCGGCCTGGGTGGCGGCGTCGGCGATCATCGGGACTGCAACGGGCTGATCTGTTCCGCTGCGAAACGCTGCACCATAGGCCCACAGCTGCAGACACAGACGCAGGCACAGCACACTGAAGGCAACCGGCGCCAGCAGCTTGGCCGGCCACAGCGGCAACGAGATATCCATTGAGCTGTCGGCGCTCCACCACGGCGCGGCAAAATCGAAGCTGCGTTCGAAATGCGCCCAAGAGCCCCAGACCATCAGCAGCATGAGCAACAGCACGGCGGCAGTGGTGATGAATTCAGCCAGATAGAGCGCCCGTCCCTTCAAGGCACCTACGATCATGTCCATGCGGATATGGCCGCCGTCGCGTTGCGTGAAAGAGATCCCCATGAAGGCGATCAACGGCATCGCCTGCTCAATCCAGTCGACGTAGCCCGGCAACGGGCTGTTGAACAGGTTACGCCCGCCAACGGACCCGACCGCCAGTAGCATCAGCGAAAACACCGCCAAGCCACTGAGCAGGGCAAGGGGCTTTTCCAAACGGTAGAGCTTTTGGTCGAGTGAACTGAGACGGCTGTCATCAGTCAGCACAAGGGATGTGCCAGCCATGGCGTGCCTCCATCATTTTTTCAGGACAGCAAAAACAGCCCCGCAGCCGAAGGCTACGGGGCACGGCAGGATTAGCTGCCTTCGGCAATCAGACCGGTCACCAGATCATAGAGTTCCTGGGCAGGGATGCCGCGAGCCGCGTTTTCCGCGATCCAGGCTTCAGCCGCGGGCGCTGCTGCTGCGTCTTTGAAGGCGGCGAGTTCCTCAGCCGAGAACGTCACCTGTTCGATACCAGCGGCCTCCAGTGCAGGCTCCCAGGCATCCAACGTCTTGGACTTGTAGAAGTCGACATAATGCTGCAGCGCTTCGTCCACCGATTCCATCAGCGCCGTGCGATGGTCGTCAGGCAGGCTGTCGAGAGCATCTGTATTGACAACCACCGGGCAATTTACCGTTCCGGGGTTCAGGTTTGTGGTCCACCACGCCCCGTTTTCGAGGGTTCCAAAGGACATGTGCGCGTGCGGCGCAAAGGCAACTGCCTTGACGATACCGCTGTCCATTGCCTGACGTACCTCGGTGGCCGACATCGAGGTGGGAACGGCGCCAACCGCCTCCATCGCCTTGCCGATACCGCCGGTGGCGCGCACGGTCAGCCCCTCGAAATCCTTCAACGTCGCAGGGACGTCACCGGTGCCGACCAGGTTGTACTGCGGCAATGGCGACGGCATCAGCAAGGTTGCGTTCCAGCGCGCCAGGTCCTTTTCAACCGCCGGGTGTTGATACAGGGCCTGCGAGACCGCGATCTCCTGCTCCAGCGAGCTGACGCCCAGGAACGGCAGTTCCAAAACGGTAATGGTGGGATTCTTGTCCCGGTGATAGCCCGCACAGAACTGCGCCATTTCAAACGCGCCGATCGAGATCCCGTCGAGGTTTTCCTTGTTCTTGGACAGACCGCCATAGCTGATGGTCAGGGCGAACTCGCCGCCGGTCTTCTCTTCGACCAGTTCCGCCAGTTTCTCGACGTGTTCAGTAAAGGCCCGGCGTTTGCCCCACAGCGAGACATTCCATTCGGTGGCCAAGGCTTCGGTTGCAAAGGTCGTGGTGAGGGCGGCAAGAGCGGCCCCTTTGAGGTAGTTGCGCACGGATGCTCCTCCCAGATGCATACGGAAATGATTGGGGGAATATTCCAGAAGGTTATGCCGCTGCCTATGAAGGAAAATGCGCGCGTTTCCGCAACCATCCTGCGGATTTCCGCAGGGCGAAAGTCAGAGTAAAGCGCTTTTGTCGAGGCCCAGTTTGACGATCTTCTCGTTCAACGTACGCCGACCAATTCCCAGCGCCTCGGCTGCCGCATCCATGCGCCCTTCATGCGCCTTGATCGCCTTTCCGATCAATTCGCGCTCAAAAGCCGCCACCGCCTCACGCAAGGTATCGGGTACATCATCCGGATGCTGATCGATCCGGATTGCCGACGCCATGCTGCCACCGCCCCTTCGCGCCGCGAGCACCCGGCGCTCGCAGATGCTGCGAAGCTCACGCACGTTGCCGGGCCATTCATGGGCCAGCAGGACCGCGAGGTCATCCTGGGTGATCTCGGGAACGGCGGTTTCGTAGAGCATTGCAAACTTCTCAAGGAAATAGGTTGTCAGCAACGTCAAATCATCACGGCGATGGCGCAGTGGTGGCAGGGTCAGCACCATCGTGTTGAGCCGGAACAACAGGTCCTTGCGCAGCCGCCCCTCTGTCACTGCGAGGTCAACATCCTCATTGGTAGCGGTGACCACGCGAAAATTCACGGGCACCGGCATCTGGCCGCCGACCGGCAAGATCTGCTTGTCCTCGATCACCCGCAGCAACTTGGCCTGCACGTCCAACGGGCAGGAGCATATCTCGTCCAGAAACAACGTACCGCCGGAAGCCGCCAGCAACCGTCCGCCGGGCCCGCCATCGACACCGAACATTTCCGCCTCGAAGGTGGCGGCTGACAGGGCCGCGCAATTCAGTGCCAGAAACGGGGCATCGGCGTTGGGGCCCAGATCGTGAAGCGCTCGCGCTGCAAGCTCCTTGCCGGTCCCGGTTTCTCCGACGATCAGGACCGCGGTGCCGGTGTCCGCAAGGTCCAGAATATCCTGCCGCAGCTGCACGACCGGCGCGGACTGCCCCAACAACACCCGATCAAGCCCCGACAGTTCGAACAGGCGCGCCTTCAGCCGGGCATTGCTTTGCTGCATCCGGTGCTGTTCCGCCGCATGGCGCAGGATGGCCAGCAGGCGACGTGGTTCATAGGGTTTCTCAACGAAACTATAGGCTCCATCCTGCATCGCCTTGACCGCCATGGGAATGTCGCCATGAGCAGAAATCAGCACCAGAGGCGGTGCCTCGGGAGGCAGAACATCCAGCAGCTCAAGCCCGGACATGCCGGGCATGCGCACGTCGGACAAAATGACGTCGGGGCTCAAGGCATCCAGTCTTTCGAGCCCTGCCGAGGCCCGGGCAACCGTTGTGACCTGCCAGCCCGCGGCCTCAAGCAGTTCGGCCAGCGACTGCCGCATGGACCGGTCGTCGTCAATCACCAGAATGCTGAAGGGCCTTAAGCCGTTCATAGTTGGTCGTCCTTCGCTGATGTGGCCGGGAAGGCGACGCGGAATACCGCACCGCCGGTGTCCCTGTTGCGGGCCGTCATGGTTCCACCGTGGTCCTGCACGATACCGGCTGAAATCGCCAAGCCCAAGCCCATGCCACGACCGCTTTCACGGGTGGTGACGAAGGGTTCCTGCAATTCCGCCAAGGTCGCTTCGCCCAATCCGTGGCCGTTGTCCCGGATTTCGAACCAGATGCCGTCCCCCCCAGCCCCGGTCTCGACCTCGATCAGCGGGGCCGCGTGGTCTTCGCTGGCGTCGATGGCATTGCGCAGCAAATTGGTCATGACCTGTTCGATCCGCAAACGGCTGCCCCGGACGCCTCCAAGATCAGGGCAGAGGTCCAGTCGCAACTCGGCTTTGGCGGCTTCAAGATTGGGCGCCACCAACGCGGCTGCGTCGCGCAGCGCTGCGTTGAGATCAACAACCGCGAGGGTTTCAGCATCCGGGGTCGCAAAGAACTTGAGTTGCCGGGTGATGCCCTCCATCCGGTCCACCAGGGCACCGATCCGCGCCGACAGCATGGCGGTATCGATCGGCGCCATCTCGGCTGCCACGAGATGGTTGCGCATGGCGGCAATCGGCTGCCCCAGCTCATGCGTCACCGAGGCAGCCAAACGCCCCAACGCGGCCAGACGACTGGCCCGCTCCAATTCTTCCTGGGTACGCTTCAGGCGCTGCTCCGCTGCGCGCCGTTCCTCGATCTCGCTCGCCAATCTCTCATTGGCGCGGCGCAGCTCTGCCTCCTCTCGCTCGGAGCGTGCCAGCGCGGCGCTGATCCGACGGGCCCGCTGAACCTGAAACAGGATCAGCGCCAGGCCCGCCGCGCAACCGACCAGCAAGGTCAGCAACCAGCTGCGGGCGACCGCACGATCATCACTGGCGAAATAGTGAAGCGTCCAGTCATGGGGGGGAATGGCTGCCGTGAGGTGCAATTGCTCTCGGCCCGTTATCACCGCGCGCTGATCGACGCCCGGCCGCCAGTCCATCGGCTCCAGGCTACGGCCAGGAAACTGTCGGGCGTCTATGATCCGGCGGCGCTGGCCGTCGGATAGCGGGAACAACACCCGATAGCGCCAGTCGGGTTCCGAGGCGAGCAGCACGACACCGTCCTCATTGGCCAATAAAACCTGTTCGCCCGACTTGCGCCAACTCTGTTCCAGTCGGGCAAAACTGATCTTGATGGCGATGACGCCAATTGGCGTTCCATCTGCCCCCAGCACTGCATCGGCAATGAAATAGCCCGGCAGCCCGGTCGTGGTCCCGATTGCGAAGAACCGCCCTTGTCGTCCGCCCAAGGCTTGCTGAAAGTAGGGGCGGAAGCCGTAATTGTGCCCGAGAAAACTGTCTGGTCGGCCGTGATTTGACGTGGCGATGGTCGATCCCGCCACATCCATGAGGTAGATGGCATCCAGCCCGGCCTTGTCTGCAAAACGCCGCAGGCGTTCATTCAGGACATCGGTATTTCCACCTTCGGCCGTCGCCAGAACGGCAGCATCCTGCGCGAGTACATACGTAAGGTGCGAAAACCGGTCCAGTTCCGCCATGACGCTGCTTTGATACAAAGACAGCCGCCCTTCCGCCTTGGCCCGCTCCTCGGAAAGGAAATACACCTCCGAGGCCTTAAAGACTGCGACAGCCAGGACGATCGCGGCAAGAAGAGGTATCAGAAAAGGCAACCTGCGCCGAAACGGCAATGATTGTAGGCGACGCCCCGCCACCAGCCGCGGCTTTGGGGACTGATGTCGACTAACCGTGGTCATCGAACCGTCAGCCGCCCAAGGGCCGGAGACCGCTGCAATGTCCTGCGCTGCCACGGTGCATCATGAGGCCGCCTGAAAATGGGACGCGGGTACCTTAATGTCCCAGTCGATACCGCTGCCATCCACGACATAAGAAACCGGAGCATCCAGCACCGTAGCGGCATAATTCGTTAACACGGAATGCCCGAACCCCGTTCTGGACGGGGTGCCATCAATGCTGATCCCGGTTTCCCGCCACTGGAACTGCAATTCGCCACTGCCGCGATCAATGTCCCAAGATATGGACACCCGCCCCTGCCTCTGCTGCAATACGCCGTACTTGGCAGAATTCGTGGCCAACTCATGTATGGCCATGCCGATGGTCTGAACGGCTTCCGGCTGCAAATCCACATCTGGCCCCGACAGCTGGATATGTTGGTCCGCCTCAACCATCGTGAAGGGTTCCAGATGCTCCGCAACCAATTGGCGGAGCGAAACGCTCGTCCATGCGTTATTGACCAGCAGATCCGTCGATTTTGCCAGTGATGCGAGCCGCGCCCCGAAGCTCCGGTTGAAATCCTGAAGCGTCTCCGCCGTGCGCGCGGTCTGGCGCTGGATCGCGGATACCACGCTCAACATGTTCTTGGCGCGGTGGATGACTTCCCGGGCGATCAGATCCCTGGCGCGTTCCGCATTGCGCACCTCCGTCACATCGCGGTGAATGTTCGAAATCGCGATGACCTCACCGTCCACGTTGCGGATCGGAGCGCAGCTGATCCAGACTTCCCGCCCCGTTCCATCCTTCGCGATCCGCGTTGCTTCGAAATCACGCAACCTGCCCGCGATGATCTCGTCGCGATAACTGGCGACCCGTTTCGGCCAGCCCTCGGGATAAAGCGTTTCAAGAGACCGCCCGAGAATTTCGGACTTTTCGTAGACATAAAGACGTTCCGCCGAGGGATTCCACGTGATGATATTGCCGTCCAGATCATAACTGATCACCGCATCGCTGGTGGAAGCGATCAACGCGGCCATCGCGTTGGAATTGATATAGCCCTGCTCAACCTCCTCCCGCTGGACATGGCGCTTGCTGACATTTCGGTGCTGAACGATCAGGAAACTTTCCTTGCCTCGGAGATACCGGTTTACGGTCAGATCGAACCAGCGTTTCTCGGTCGGGCTGTCGCAGGGGTATTCACACCGGAAGGTTTCTCCGGTTGCAAGCACCGCGGTGAGCCCGTCCGCCACGATCCCCGCGGTGGCGCTCGATGATCCGCAAGCCGATGTGCAAACAGCGAAGTAGTTGCTCCCGACCGAGCACCGTTCTGGATTTCCACCGTTTTCCACCCGAAACTTCTCCCAGGCAGCATTCGCGGCGATTATGTGGCCCGAGGCGTCGAGAACGGCGATTTCGTCATCCAAGGCATTCAGGACGCCCAGTATGTCGGACACGTCGTCAGCCACTAAGGCAGTTTGCATCTAATTATTCCTTGGATTGCGCCGCTTCACCGGACGCGAGTGTGCTGAACCTAGAATGCAGAGCCTAGATGAGAAGCAGCGGACATGCAATTTCCTGCGCCTCGCGAGCCCGCATGGCGATGCCGTGTCTTGCCCCGCCCTGCCCGCCTGACAAAGGCAAATGGTGACCGGACATGCGCCTCGGCAACTGGCGCTTCCGCACCCGCTGCGATCGGACGGAAACGCCTGAGCGGAGACGCAATGAGCGGATTTCCGTTACCCGGCGGAATGACGATGCTTCTGCTCGTGACAAATGTCGCGTGAGAACATATATAGAACAAATGGCACGACAGACCCTAAAACAGAAACTGGAAATTCTCAGCGATGCGGCAAAATATGACGCCTCTTGCGCGTCATCCGGATCGACCAAGCGCCATTCCCGCGATGGCAAGGGGCTGGGGTCCAACGAAGGCAGCGGGATCTGCCATGCCTATGCGCCCGACGGCCGCTGTATCAGCCTGCTCAAGATCCTGATGACCAATTTCTGCATCTATGATTGCAGCTATTGCATAAACCGTGCCTCCTCCAACGTGCCCCGCGCCCGGTTCACCGTCGACGAGGTGGTGCGGCTGACGATAGAATTCTACCGGCGCAATTACATCGAAGGGCTGTTCCTGTCATCGGGCGTCATCCGCTCACCCGACGCGACGATGTCCGACATGGTGCAGATCGCTCGCAAACTGCGCCACGAGGAGAACTTTCGCGGCTACATACACCTCAAGACGATCCCCGACGCCGCGCCCGAGCTGATCAAGGAAGCGGGGTTGCTGGCCGACCGTTTGTCGATCAACGTCGAACTGCCCACGGATCAGGCGGTGCAGCAATATGCGCCAGAAAAGAAGCCGGAACAGATCCGCCGGGCGATGGCCAATGTGCGCATGACAAAGGAGGCCGGCAAGGACAAGTCGTTTACCGGCAAGCGCCCGCCCCGCTTTGCCCCCGCCGGACAGTCCACGCAGATGATCATCGGGGCCGACGGCTCCAACGATGCGACGGTGCTGGGGCAATCGACCCGACTTTACTCTAGCTACAAACTCAAACGCGTCTACTACTCTGCCTTCTCGCCTATTCCCGACAGCTCTGCCAAGCTGCCGCTGATCCGGCCACCGTTGCAACGCGAACATCGCCTATACCAGGCAGACTGGCTGCTGCGCTTTTACGATTTTCAGCTGGACGAAATCACGTCCGTCACGCGTGACGGCAACCTGGATCTGGAGATCGACCCAAAGCTGGCTTGGGCCCTCGCGCACCGGGCAGTGTTTCCACTGGACGTCAACCGCGCCAGCCGCGAGATGCTGTTGCGAGTGCCGGGCTTCGGCGTCAGAACCGTTAATCGGCTCCTCGCCAGCCGCCGCCACCGGACGCTCCGCTACGAAGACCTCCTGCGTATGGGAGCACAGATGAAGAAGGCCCGGGCCTTCATCACCGCAGGGGGCTGGACACCGGGGGCCTTGACCGACAGCGCGGATTTGCGCGCACGCTTTGCCCCGCCGCCCGAACAATTGGTCCTGTTCTGATGCATCGGGTTACCCTGCCCCCTATTGGCACCTTCCGCGCATGGCGCGACGCCGCCCGCAGTTTTCTCGCAGGGAACGTCCCGCCTGAGCAAATCCTTTGGGGCGATCATGCAACCGCCCCCGACCTGCTCAGCGACGACAGCCCACCGACGGACGGAGGCGCGGTATCGGTACCGCGCAATTTCATTCAAATGGCCGAAACGGTTGTCTGGCACAGTGATCCGGAACGCTTTGCCCTGCTCTATGCCTTCCTGTGGCGGCTGAGAGAAACACCACACAAAAACCTAATGGCAGATCGGGGTGACCGGGATCTGGCAAGATTGCGCCGGATGGAGAAAAACGTGCGCCGGTGTCAGCACAAGATGAAGGCCTTTGTCCGCTTTCGCGAAATTGGCCGTCCAGGCGCGGCACGTCGCAGTTTTGCAGCCTGGTTCGAGCCAACCCATCACACTGTCGAGCCGACAGCGGATTTCTTCGTGCGCCGCTTTGGCGATATGGATTGGCGGATCCTGACGCCTGATGTGTCGGCTGTATTCGAGCAGGGCAAACTGTCGTTTTCCGAGGGATATGACAAGCCCGATCTGCCGGAGGATGCCAGCGAGGCACTTTGGATCACCTACTTCCAGAACATCTTCAATCCTGCGCGCCTCAAGGTGCAGGCAATGCAATCGGAAATGCCCAAGAAATATTGGAAGAACCTCCCCGAGGCCGCGTATATTCCGCAGATGATCGCCGATGCGCCGATGCGTGCCCGCGCCATGGCGGAGGCAGCGCCGACCCTGCCCCCTGCCCGCGTCGAACAGCTCAAGGCGCAACTGGCGTCCTGCAAATCTGCCTGGAGCGGATCCTCGGAAGCCTTGCCAAAGGCAATCCGAAGCTGCACGCGCTGCCCCCTGCATTGCAACGCAACGCAAGCCGTGCTCGGAGAAGGACCGGCCCAAGCCGACCTTATGATCGTGGGTGAACAGCCCGGCGAGATGGAGGATCTGAGTGGACGTCCGTTTGTAGGACCGGCGGGCCAGCTCTTCGACCAGGCCGCCGCCAAGGCCGAACTGGACCGCGAGACCGCTTATGTCACCAATGCTGTGAAGCATTTCAAGTTTTCTGTCCGCGGCAAGAGGCGCATCCATCAACGGCCGGATGTCTCCGAAATCGAACATTGTCGCTGGTGGCTTGATGCCGAAATCGCAACCGTTCGCCCCAAGTTGATCTTGGCCATGGGCGCCACCGCCGCGCGCAGCTTGACGGGGAAGGAAACCGGTCTTCACGCCCGGCGCGGCACCATCGAAACAGGCAGAGCGGGTCTGCCGGTCCTGATCACCTTTCACCCCGCCTACCTGTTACGATTGTCAGAACCGGAGGTCCGCAAGCAGGCCGAAGCGCAGTTCACGCAGGATCTGGCGTTGGCGGCGACCTTTGTCGCGCCGGACAAGGCCCCGGCGCATAGCGATCATCTGCAAGCCTTTACCCAGGAGGCTCCGAGCCCCCGCGCACCCTGACACGTTGCGATCACGTGGCGCTCAGCAGCCAATCATAGACCAGCCGGGCCCGTTGCGAGGCATGGGGGGCCAACCTGATGTAGAAGTTTTCCACCGTTTCGACACGGTCCGGCAGCAAAGGCACCAACTCACCGCTCTCAAGATAGGTTTCGGTCAAGCCAACCCAGCCCAGAACCGCCCCCATGTCATCGCGCGCCGCCTGCAGGGCAATCACGTAATTGTTGACGCTGTGACTGTGCTTCACGGGCCCAGCGTACCCGAGATTTCGAAACCAGCCGGTCCAGTCGGTCCAACCAGCCCCCGCAGATTCAAAATGTATCAGCGGCAGCTTTGCAAGATCCGCAGCATGCTTGACCGGGTGCAGTTCGGCGAACCGCGGACTGCCGAGCGCCATGATCCGGTCATGAAACAAGGTGCTGCAATGGCCGGACACGCGCGGCTTGATACCGTAGTGAATACTAAGGTCGCAATCTTCCGCGCTTTGCTCGGTATCACTGACAATCTGGGCAACCGAGATATCGCCGTGTGATTTCCAAAACTGCGCAAGCTTGGGTGTCAGCCAGAGCGAACTGACCGCCGTGGTCACCCGTATCGTGACCGAGGCCCGGTGCGACCGCTGTCTGAGCTGGTCCACCGCATCTCCCATGGCTTCAAAGCCGCGTTGCAGGGCGACCAGCAAGTAGGCCCCCGTTTCCGTCAGCTCCACGCCACGATGGTGGCGCCGAAACAACGGACAGCGCAATTCGGCTTCCAGGGCCTTCACCTGATGGCTGATCGCCGCCGGGGTGACATTCAGTTCCCGCGCGGCAGCCTTGAAGCCGACATGGCGTGCCGCGGCCTCGAACGCGACAAGGCTATTCATCGGGGGAAGGTCGTAAGGTCGTTTGGCCAAGAATTCCTCATTCACGTTAGATCAATCGCACCACTATAGCGCAATTCTGACCGCTTTTGGATATTTTCAGATTACTTCAGCTAAGCCTAGGTGAATTTTTCTGTCATTGCCGCCAATCGCGATTGTCCGCACGCTGCTTGCAACGGGAAAACGCAGTGCCCGCTGAAGCCTACTATTGAAAGGAGCGCGCCATGACCGAGGTTTCCACGACAAGAGCGCGGGGTCGACGCAGCCGCCTACATACCCGTCGCGACAGCACTCCAGGTCAAAACCCGCATCTGCGCGTCCCCTTCATCACCCGCCGGGTTCCCCCCTATGACCTTTTGGACGAAGAGGCACTCGTCAGAATCGAACAGGCCGCCGACCGAATTCTGGCCGAGATCGGCATGGAGTTTCGCGAAGACCCCGAAACGGTCGAGCTTTTCCGCCAAGCCGGTGGCAAGGTCCGCCAGGTATCGCCGGAAACCTGGAACATCAAATTTGAACCCGGCATGATCCGCGAAATCTTGCGAACTGCACCCTCACGGTTCACCCAGCACGCCCGCAATCCCGCGAATTCGGTCGAAATTGGCGGCGACGCGATGGTCTTTGCGCCCTCTTATGGGTCCCCCTTCGTGATGGATCTGGACAAGGGGCGGCGCTACGGCACGATCGAGGATTTCCAGAACCTGGTGAAGTTGGCGCAATCCTCGCCTTGGCTCCACCATTCTGGCGGGACGATCTGCGAACCGACGGACATTCCGGTCAACAAGCGTCATCTCGACATGGTCTATGCCCACATGCGGTACAGCGACCGCGCCTTTCTTGGCTCCATCACCGCACCGGAGCGCGCAAGGGACAGCATTGAAATGTGCCGCATCCTGTTCGGACCGGATTTCGTTGAACAGAACTGCGTCATTCTTGGGAACTTCAACACGACATCGCCACTGGTGCTTGACGGCATCACCACCCGCGGCATTCGCGAGTACGCCAGCGCCGGTCAAGGATCAATCCACTTGCCGTTCCTGCTTGGCGGTGCGGTATCGCCGCTGACAATGGCCGGAGCGATCGCCCAATGTCTCGCTGAATCAATGACCTCCTGCGCGCTCACCCAACTGGTTCGCCCCGGCGCACCAGCGGTGCTGGCCGGCTTTCTTTCCTCCATGTCTCTGCGCTCGGGCTCACCCACTTTCGGCACACCGGAACCGGCCCTTGGATCACTGGTGATGGGGCAGCTCGCCCGGCGGCTCGAGATGCCGCTGCGGTGTGCGGGCAATTTCAGCACCTCGAAACGACCCGATGCGCAGGCCATGCAGCAATCGATGATGTCGATGATGTCAGCGATACAGGGCGGCGCGAACTACATCCTGCATTCGGCAGGCTTTCTCGACGGCCTGCTCTCCATGTCCTACGAAAAATTCGTGATGGACACGGACATGTGCGGCGCACTGCATGCCTACCTGAGAGGAATAGAGGTGAGCGACGACACTCTGGGCGTGGAGGCGTTGGCCGAAAAGGGGCCCGGTGAACATCTGTTCGGCACCGAGCACACGCTGCGTCACTATCAATCCGCCTATTGGGACAGCGCCCTGAACGATGACCAGCCGTTCGAGAGCTGGGAAGAACAGGGAAGTATTGACGCCGCACAGCGCGCGAACGCGCGCTGGAAGTCCATTCTGGATCAGTATGAAGCCCCGCCGATGGATGCAGACACGGACGAGGCTTTGCAGGATTTCATTGCCCGCAAGAAAGCCTCGTTGAAGGATGCCTGGTACTGAAACCGCCCTCCTCAATCGCCAGCAAAGCACAACTCAAGGAAAGACCGATGTCCAAGGACCCGCTTTTGCAGCCCTTCCAACTGAAACACCTGACGCTGAAAAACCGGATCATGACCACCAGTCACGAACCGGCTTATCCGGAAGACGGCATGCCGAAGGAACGCTATGCTGCCTACCACGCGGAACGGGCCAAGGCGGGTGTTGCCCTTGCCATGACAGCCGGCTCTGCCGCAGTCAGCAAAGACAGCCCGCCGGTCTTTAACAACATCCTCGCCTACCGAGATGAGGTGGTGCCGTGGATCAAGAAGCTGACCGACGCCTGCCACGAACACGGCTGCGCGGTGATGATTCAGCTGACTCACCTGGGGCGCCGCACCAATTGGAACAAGGGCGACTGGCTTCCTTCCGTCAGTTCTTCCAAACATCGCGAACCGGCGCACAAGGCGTTTCCGAAGCTGGCCGAAGCTTGGGACATCGAGCGGATCATATCGGACTTTGCCGACGCTTCCGAACGCATGAAGGAAGGCGGCATGGACGGTATCGAATTGCAGGTCTACGGGCATCTGCTTGACCAGTTCTGGTCACCGCTGACCAATGATCTGGATGGGCCTTATGGCGGGCAGAATCTGGAAAGCCGTCTGAAACTGCCGTTCGAGGTGCTGCGGGGAATCCGCAAACGCGTCGGCGATGATTTCATCGTTGGCCTGCGCTACACCGCGGACGAGGCCGAGGCGGGCGGGATCACGCCCGAAGAAGGCCTCGAGATTTCCAAACGTCTCGCCGACAGCGGCATGGTCGACTTCCTGAATGTGATCCGTGGACGTATTCACACCGACCCCGCCATGACCGACGTGATCCCCGTCCAGGGTATGAAGAATGCGCCGCACCTCGATTTCGCCGGCGCGGTGAAGGAGGCGACCGGGATGCCCACCTTCCACGCCGCCAAGATCCCGGACGTTCCCACCGCACGCCATGCGGTGCAGGCGGGTTTGCTCGACATGGTCGGCATGACGCGCGCCCATATGGCCGACCCCCATATCGTGCGAAAGATCACCGAAGGCCGGGAGGATGACATCCGCCCCTGCGTTGGCGCGACCTACTGTCTCGACAGGATCTATCAGGCGGGAGACGCGCTGTGCATTCACAACGCGGCAACCGGGCGCGAGCTGACCATGCCGCATGAGTTGACCACCGCGGAGCAGAAAAAGAAGGTTGTGATCGTTGGGGCGGGACCGGGCGGACTCGAGGCGGCGCGTGTGGCCGCCGAACGCGGTCACGAGGTGACGGTCTTCGAAGCCCAACCCGACCCCGGCGGACAAGTACGCCTGACCGCTCTGAGCCCGCGCCGACGGGAAATGATCTCAATCATCGATTGGCGCATGGCACAATGCGCGGCACGGGATGTCGAATTCCGGTTCAACACCTGGGCAGAGGCAGAGGACGTGACCGCGCTGGACCCTGATGTGGTAATCGTTGCAACAGGCGGCTTGCCCAACACGGAACTGTTTGAAAGTGGACGGCAACAGGACCTCGTGGTGACCAGCTGGGACCTGATCTCAGGCGACGTGAAACCGGGGCAGAACGTGCTGATCTATGACGAAAGCGGCGATCACCCTGGCTTGCAAGCAGCAGAAGTGGCAGCCAATGCCGGTGCATCGGTCGAGGTTATGACACCAGACCGGGTCTTTGCGCCGGACATCATGGCGATGAACCTCGTACCCTACATGCGCGCCCTACAGGACAAGGACGTGACCTTCACCGTGGCCCGACGACTGCTTGACGTCAGCCGCGACGGGAACCTGCTGAAGGCAAAGATCGGCACCGACTACAGCGACTTCACGTCGGAAAAGAGCTACGATCAGATTGTGGTGAACTATGGCACGCTGCCGCTTGATGACCTCTATTTCGACCTCAAGCCCCTGTCCGCCAACGGAGGAGCCGTCGACTACGATGCGCTGATCGAAGGGCGTCCTCAGACCGTGCAACGCAACCCCGGTGGCTCGTTCCAGCTATTCCGCATCGGCGACGCCGTCAGCGCCCGCAACACCCACGCGGCGATTTACGACGCGCTGCGCCTGGTGAAGGATATCTGACCCTCCTGTATCCGCACTTTGCTCTCGTAAGCTACCTGAGCAAAGAACGAATATGGAGTTAGTCGCAGGCCGCTGTCACGATGATCTCGACCTTCAGATCCGGGCGCGCAAGCCGGGCTTCGCCGCAGGCGCGGGCGGGGGCATGGCCTTCCGGCACCCATGCGTCCCAGACCTCGTTCATCTCGCCGAAATCCTTCATGTCGGCGAGCCACACGATTGCCTGAAGGATCTGCCGCGGCGAGGAGCCTGCCTTCTCCAGCAGCGCCTCGACGCGGGCCAGGCAGTCGCGGGTCTGTTCGGCCACGGTGGCGCCATCGCCGACCTGGCCGCACAGGTAGGCGACGCCATTGTGCTTCACGATCTTGCTCATGCGGGGGCCGGTATCGATCCGTTCGATCATCTTTCTCTCCTATTCGGCGGCATGTGAAGGCGGCTCGTCCATCGCGGCGAGCTCGCCAAGCGTTACCGGTTTTATCGGCGGCCGGATACGGTAATAGCCGGTCTCGTCCGGGGATTGTCCATGGGCATCGGCAAGCAGCGCGGTCACGGTCAGCCCGCAGTAGCGGCCCTGGCAGGGGCCCATTCCGGCCCGGCTGAAGGCCTTGGCCTGATTAGGGCCGAGACAGCCGAGCCGGGCGTGGCTGCGGATGCTGCCCGCGGTCACTTCCTCGCAGCGGCAGACGATGGTGCCGTCGGCAGGCTGCAAGGCCTCTGCATAGGGCGTATAGGCCGCATCCAGGAAGGGGCGTACCGCGATTTCCCGGCTGCGGGCGCGCAGAAGCGGGCGGGCAAGGCGGTCGCGTTCCGGGACAGAGACCCGCCCCAGTTCCTCCGCGGCCTTCAGAGCGGCGATGCGGCCTGCGTATTCGGCGGCCATGGCGCCGTGGATGCCGGCCCCGTCACCCGCGATCAGGACGCCGGGTTTGGCGGTCTCCCCCCATGTGCCGGTTTCCGGCACAAAGCAGTGCTGAGCAGGGGACCACAGGTGCGGCACGCCGATCGAGCGGGCGGCCTGGGTGTTCGGCACCACGCCGTGGTGCAGCAGGACGGTGCCGCAGGGGATGCGGTGCGTCCGGCCGTTGCAGCGGAAGGTCAGGGCTTCGGCCGCGGTGCCGCCTTCCACGGCAATGGCCGTTGCGCCAGTATGGCGGGGCACGCCGGCGCGCCGGATTTCTGCCAGCAGCTTCAGTCCCTTGGCGAGGTAGCGCCAGCCGCGCAGCGCCCCGGGCAGGTGGCGGCCTGCCGCACGCAGGCTCGCCCGGGTCTGGGTCTCGACCAGTGCCAGCGGCGGCGTGCCCGCGCGCACCATCTGGGCGGCGATGAGGTAGAGCAGCGGCCCGCTCCCCGCGAGCACCGCACGGCGGGGCAGCACACCCGATTGCTTCAAGAGGATCTGCGCCGCTCCGGCCGTCATCACCCCCGGAAGGGTCCAGCCAGGCACCGGCATGGGACGCTCCAGCGCGCCGGTGGCCAGGATCACCCGGCCGGCCTCCAGCTGGCCGCCGTGGCCGTCCCGGGTGAAGGAGATGCGCAAGCCGTCCTCGACCGCCCAGACGACGGTGCCCGGCAGGTAGCGGATCTCAAGCCGGGCGATCCCCGCCGTCAGAGACAAGCCATGCAGATAATCCGGCCCCAGTATCGCACCGCGCGGTCCGGCGGCGCGGTCCACCTCGCGGTAGATCTGCCCGCCGGGGCGGTTCTGCTCGTCCAGAAGGGCGACGTCCAGCCCTCTTTGCGTGGCCTCTGCGGCGGCGGCCATGCCGGCCGGCCCGGCGCCGATGATGGCAAGGTCAAAGCGTTCCATCGCGCACCTCTGCTGCGGTTTCATGCGGGCGGGAAATGCGCAGGCCGTCTTCGGCTTCCATCATGCAGGCCTGGCGCAGGGTGCCGCCGGTCTCCACCAGGCATTCGAAACAGGCTCCCATCATGCAGTACGGAGCCCGTGGCGCGCTGGACACCGGCGTGTGCCGGAACACCTGCACGCCGGCGGCCAGCAGCGCGGCGGCAAGGTTGGCCCCCTCGGGCACATCGAGCGGCTGGCCGTCGAACCAGATCCGCACGCGGGGGGGCTCTTCCAGCTCAAGAAACAGGGAATCGGTCTTCACTGAACACCTCCAGATCGGGGGCTGCGGATGTGCCTTCCAGCCAGTCCGGCAGAAACAGCGCGTGCGCCGCGGCCAGGGTGATGCCGCTGTGGCAGGTGACGAGGTAGGCCCCGGGCAGTTCCGGGCTTTCCTGGTAGATCGGCAGCCCGTCCGGCGTCAGGATGCGCAGCGCGCCCCAGCTGCGCACCAGCTGCGCGCGGGCAAGTGCCGGATAGGCCGCCACGGCTTCGGCCGCGAGCCGGGACAGCCCCGGCTGGGTCACCCTGTCGTCCAGCCCCGCTTCTTCGTTGGTGGCGCCGATCTGAATGCCGCCCTCGTCCACCTGGCGGGCGATCAGCGAGGGCCGGTGGATCATCTTCGGCAGCTTCTCGGTGATCAGGACCTGGCCGCGCTGCGGCCGCACCGGCGCCTTGAAGCCCAGCTTCGGCCCGAGCTCCATCGCGCCAAGGCCCGCGGACAGGATGACCTTTCCAGCCGTCACCACGGTGCCGTCCCCGCAGCTCACGCGGAAGCCATCCGGCTTGGCTACGCCGGTGACGGTCTTGCCGTTCAAGACCCGGCCACCCCGCCTGCGGACGTCTTCGGCCAGCGATTGCAGCAGCCGCAGCGGGTTTGCGTGGCCGTCCTGGTGATGCAGGATCGCGCCCGCAACCTTTGGCCCTATATGCGGCTCCTCGCGGCTCAGCGCGTTGCGGCCCAGCACCTCAAACGGGTAGTTGCCGCCAAGCTTCTCCTTCAGCGTTTCGTATTGGGCGACGGTGGAATAAAGCGTCTCTTCGGAGAAATGCAGGTCATAGCCGCCGTTCTGCTCCAGCCCGACGGAGCGGCCGGTGCCGTCTTCCAACTCGGCGGCAAAGCCTGCCCAGGCGGCGGCGGACCGCTGGCTCCAGGCGGCGTAGCGCGGCTGCTTCATCCCCTTGGACTGGACCCAGACCAGCCCGAAGTTGCCGCGGCTGGCCCGGAACGCGCCGTCATCGCCGTCCAGTACCGTGACGCGCTTGCCGCGCCTGAGCAGCCCCCAGGCTACCGACAGGCCGACGACGCCGCCGCCGATCACTGCATAATCTGCTTCCATTCTGCCATCTCTCCGGGATTGGGTGCGGGGCGGCGCGGTGCCGCCCCCTCCGGCCGCGGGTTACTTGCCGATCTTGTCAAGAATGTCCTGGCCCCACTCGGCGCCCACGTCTTCCAGAACCACCGGCCAGACCTCGCCGCGCACCTTGGCGGCCATCGCTTCGCGCTCGGCGTCGCTCAGCTCGACGACCTTGGCGCCAAGCTCGTCGGCCAGCCGCTGCTCCCATTTGCGCTGGTCCTCTTCAGCCACGGTCCAGCGCTTGGCCTCGAACTCGGCCGCAGCGGTCCTCAGCGCTTCCTGATCCTCCGCGTCCAGTTCCGCCAGCGACTGGTTGGAGATGATCATGTACCAGACCTCGAAATGGGTATTGGCGGGCACATAGGCTTTGGTCACATCGCGGAAGGAGGCATAGTAGCCTTCGGCGCCGGAGCCGATCACGCCGTCGACAACGCCGGTCTGGATCGCGGTAAAGGCTTCGGAGAAGGGGATCGGCGAGGGGATGTAGCCAAGTGCCTCGCCAGTCATCTGGAAGCTCTTGATGCCAGGCACCCGGACCTTGATGCCGTTCGGCTGCGATGGATCGCCGGGGTTGACCGGGTCGGTGTTCAGCGCGATGCCGCCGAAATACACCGGGTAGGCTGCCAGCATGGTGATGTCCTGCTTGGCGTAGAGCTCTGCCATCACCTCGCGCACCGGGCCTTCAGGACCGTAGATCGCGCGCGCGTCCTCCCAGTTGCCTGCAAGGTAGGGGAAGGAGCTGATCTGCATCCGGCGATCAGCGGCCGCGGCTGCGGGCTGGGTCGCCATGTCGATGGCGCCGACGCTGATGCGTTCCTGAACCGTGGTGTAGTCCCCCAGCGCGGATGCCGGGAAGATGTTGATCGACACGTCGCCGCCGGTGGCCTCGTTCACCTCGGCGGCAAAGGCACGTAGCTCCTTGTCGATGGTGGTGTCCTGCGGCCGCACGTGGCTCATCTTCAGGTCGGCGGCCGAGGCAAGGCCTGCGAGCGACATCAGCGCGGCGGCTGCGGTGCCGGTCAGAAAGTGTTTCATGGATGGTCTCCTCCGTTGGTGTCAGGGGTGGGTCAGTAGCCGAAGAGGCGCGGCAGAAAGAGCGACAGGTCGGGCCAGAGCGAGGTCAGGAAGACCACCGGCACATAGCCTGTCAGGATCAGGATCATCGCGGGCGGGATCACCTTGGTGACCTTCACGTTGCCGATCCGCGCGCCAAGGTAGAGGATCGAGGCATAAGGCGGGGTGACGCCGCCCATCGCGGTGTTCACGCCCATGATCGCGGCGAATTGCACCGGCGACACACCGATCGCCTGCATCAGCGGCAGCAAGAGCGGCGCGATCAGGATGATGGCGGTCACGTCGTTCACCACCATGCCGACCAGGAACAGCAGGATGTTGACGAAGATCAGCAGCAGCACCTTGTTCTCGGTGATCTCGAAGATCGCGCTGACCATTTTCTGCGGGATCGCCTCGTAGACGAACATCTGGCTCAGGATCATCGAGAACAGGATCATCACCATGATCGCGCCGACCGCGGTCGCGGCCTCCTTGCCGGCCTCCAGAAAGCTGTCCCATTTCAGCCCCTTGTAGATGAAGAAGCCGACCGGCACCGCGTAGATCACTGACAGGGCCGCGGCCTCGGTCGGGGTCATGATGCCGCCGTAGATACCGCCCAGGATGATCACCGGCATCAACAGCGCCGGGGTGGCGTTGAAGCCCTTCTTCGCCACGTCACCGGCCAGTTGCGAAACGCCGGGCACATCGTCCAGCACCAGGTCGAACTTGCGGCTCATCCACAGGTTCATGGCCGAGAAATTGAACATGATGAGCAGGCCCGGCCCCAGCGTCGCGAGGAAGCAGGCGAGGATCGAGGTGTCGGTGACCCAGCCATAGACGATCATGGTGACGGACGGCGGGATCAGCAGCCCGAGGATCGAGGAATTGGCAATCAGCGCGGTGGCGTATTCCCGCGGATAGCCCCGCTTTTCCATTTCGGGGATCAGCAGCGGGCCGATGGCGGCGATGCCGGTCAGCCCCGAGCCGGAGATCGCGCCGATGATGGCGCAGCTCACCGCCGCCACAACACCGAGGCCACCGCGGACATGGCCGATGAAGGCATTCACGAAGTTCAGCAGAGACGCGGCGATACCGCTGGCCGACATGATGGTGCCTGCCAGCACGAACAGCGGAATGGCCAACAGAACCGGGTTCCCCAGCTGCTGGGAGCCCCACAGCATCATGCCTTTCATGGTCACGTCGCCGAGGAAGTACATGATCATGAGGGCGGCGCCGAAACAGTAGGGCAGCGGCACGCCGAGGGTCAGCGTCAGCACCAGAACGGCAATGGCAAGAAGGGCGATCTCGATCATTTTGCGGCTCCCGCGCGCAGCGCATTGACGTGGCGCAGCAGGTGCAGCGCAGTGTAGAACATCATCAGGGCCAGTCCGACCACCAGCGCTGCTTCGGAATAGAATGTCGGCAGGTAGAGCGTCGGGCTCTCCTTCCAGACCCGCCAGGCGTAAAGGGTGTAATCCCACGCCCAGCTCAGCAGCCACAGGCCGACGATCAGGCTGATGATTTCACCGATGATCGCCAGTACGGTGTGGCCACGCTCTGTCTTGATGGCGATCTCCAGGACGTTGGCGCGGATATGGGTATCCTCGCGCGAGGCGTTGACGGCGCCCAGAATGTAGAGCCAGATGGTGGGATAGAGCATGGTCTCCTCCAGCCCCATCACCGGGATCTGCAGCACGTAGCGGGTGACGACCTGCACGAACTGCCCCAGGGCCACCAAACAGATCAGACCTGTCAGCAGATATTTGGAAAATGTGTCCATCGGTCCTCCCTCCCGTGGTCCCGCAGCGTGTCTGACGGATTTGGCTGGACACGGGGCATAAAATCAATTTCAAAATATCTGTGACTCCATCAATTTGCTTAATGGGCCGGGCATGAACTTTTCCCTCCGCCAGATATTCACCTTCCGGGAAGTCATGCGCAGCGGCTCCATTTCCCAGGCGGCGCGCACCGTCGGGCGCACCCAACCTGCTGTCAGCACGATGATTTCGACGCTGGAGGGCGAACTGGGCTTCAGCCTGTTCGTGCGCGATCAGGGCAAGCTCATTCCGACGCCGGAAGCGCGGTTTTTTCTCGAGGAATGCGAAACCGTTTTGGAGCGGATAGAGCGCATCGAACGCACGGTGAAGAAAATCCGCACCCACGAGGCAGGCAAGTTGCGTGTCGCCTGCCACCCGGCGGCGGCCGGAATGTTCATGCCGCGAATTCTAACGGAGTTCTTGCAAGGCAAAGGTGAGTTGGAAGTCTCGCTGATTATGCGCTCGTCTGACGTGATTGAAGACCTAATTGCCTCGCAGCAATTCGACATCGGCTTTGCCGAGACACCACTGCCGCGCCCTTCCGTGAAACAGATGGATTTCGATCTCGAATGTGTGTGCGTCGTTCCAGCCGACGATCCACTTGCGACAGCCGAGGAGATCACGCCGAAGGATTTGGACGGTCAGCCGATGGCGGTGCTGTTCGACAAGCACCCGTTGACGGTCCGGACAGAAGCGGCATTTCAAAAAAGCGGATACCAATTCCGCAAGCGGCTGGAGTTGCGAACCTGGGCACCGGGCCTGCAATTCGTCGCCGCAGGCATGTGTTACATGATCTGTGACATGATCACCGGCTACAGCTGCCTCCAGCAGCGGCAAACTACGACAGAGCTCGCGATCCGCCCGTTCCGCCCTCGGATCAGCACCAGCGTCTCGATCCTGACACCGGGCTACGCAACACAGTCCCTAACGTCAAAAGCCTTCACAACCCATCTATGCGAAGCCATTGGAAATATGCAGACTGAATTGCAAAACAGCCTTTAAGGCCAGGATGCATTGATTTTCAACGCGCTGCGTGACTCACGGCTCGGAAATCGCTGTCGTGACATCAGCGCCCTTTACTGGCTGACCAGCGCGCAAATGGCTGTGCTCACTCCCTTCCTCCCGAAGTCACACGGCAAGCCACGGGTGGGTGATAGACGGGTTCTGAGCGGGCTTTTCTGCATTGGTCGCAATAGATTGTGTTGGCGGGATCCGCCGCGGGAATGTGGTCCGCACAAGACGCTTCACTGCTCATGAAAGTGTTGGAGTGAGAAAAGCATCTTCACGCAGATGATGATCGCACTGGCCACCGAGCCCGGCGAGGAAGAGACCGTGATCGTCGACGCGATCTATTTGAAGGCGCATCGCACTGCGAACTGCAACTGTTGGTCATGACTCCTGACCCTAGGTATCCCAGAAGATAAACACGTTGGCGCTAAGATACGGTATGCGTGTTCATACATGAAACCGTTCCTGGCCGGATCAGGTTCGATGGGTCAGCGCATTTGCCGCTCTCAGCGCCGCAGGCGGGGCACGCCTACGGTAGGGGCTGAATAGTCGGCAGGTTATGACGCGGCACCGGCCTGTTAGGGGGAACGGTCGGCGCGGCGCTCAGCGCTCTACCCGAATCTGGTCACTGGCGTGGATCACACCGTCCTGCACGATCCGGCAGAGCACGCCGCGCAGGCGCAGCGGGCGGTTGGGCGTGTGGTTGATCCACGCAAGACTGTCGGCACCGTAGCGGTCGCGCCATTTGGCGCAGCCGGTGTTGAATTTATCCGAAACCTCGAGCACAGCTCTGCCCACATGCAGGCGGGTGCCGGTGGGCAGGTTGGCCTCGCTCATATCGAGGTCCGCCACCATGGTGTCGCCGGGATGGACGGTATGTGTGCGGTCGCGCCAGCACAGGTCCATCACCCGCCGCGGCAGGATCGAGACCTGAATGCGCGGGTCCGGGCTGCCGTCGGGCAGGGTCAGCCAGGGAGCTTTTAACCAGCGCTCACCTGCGATGCCGCCTGCCACGGTCAGATGCAGCTGCTCCGGAAAGCGACGTTCGCCATAGGCGGGGCGAAAACACAGGCTGTCGATGGCGGCCGCGTCGCGCGGCGCCGCCAGAATATGCGGCAGCGCCGCGTCGCATTCGGCGCGGCTGGCAAAGGCGGAGCGCTTGCTTGGGTCTGTGGTCATCTGGCTGCCCTCCGCCGGCCTGTGGATCAGCTGCGCGACAGTACGCTGGCGGGGCGGGCCTTGTACAGCGCGCCGGTGATCAGCCCGGCCACCACGGCCTTGATCAGATCCCCCGGCACGAAGGGTGCCATGACGGTCAGCAGGGATTCCCCCAGACCGGCGGGTTTCACCAGCATGTAATAGGGCACCGCTGCCAGATACATCGCGCCGATGCCGCCGATCACAGCTGCGACGATGGCGATCACGGTGATATTGCCGCGCTGCCAGGTCTGCATCACCAGACCGGCGACAAAGGCCGCAAGTGGGAAGCCGATGTAGAAGCCTGCCCAGGGAGTTGTGAACACACCCAACCCGCCGCGACCGCCGGTCAGCAGCGGCAGACCCGCCGCCACCAGCAGCAGAAACAAAAGCACTGCTAGCGCGCCGCGCTTGGCGCCGAGCACGGTACCACAGAGCATGACTCCCATGCTTTGGGCGGTGATCGGGATGCCGCTGGCCAAAGTCAGCTTGGGCAAGAGGCCAAGCGCGGCGATCATCGCGGTGAACAGGGCGATCAGGACGACATTGCGTTCCATGTCAGGGTTTCTCCTTGGTTTCCAGAATGCCTCCGCGGGCGCGCAATGCGTCGGCCAGGTGGTCGGCATCGTCGAGGGCTAGCAGGGTAAAGGGGACCACCACCCGCCATCCGGGGCGGCGGCGGGAGCGGGCACGCCAGGCGTCTGTCAGGCGCTGGCCGTTGGTAATCAATGTGGGTAGCAGGCGGATGACCAGCGCAATTGCCAGTTCCATCGCGCGGGTGTTCAGCCCAAGCCGCCGCAAGGGCGTGGCGAGCCAGCGAAACACCGCGATCATCTCGGACAAGGCGGTGGTCATGGTGACCAGATTGGCCAGCCCGACGGTGGTCAGCAGGCGCAGGATGAACTGGACGCCTTCAGCACAGGTGGCGGTGAGGCCATGCCAGAGCGCGAGGATCGCCACAAAGGGCCAGAGCATCCGCAGCCGCTCCATGCCGCTGAGGAAAAACCGTTTGCCCGGCAGCGCATATAGGCCCAGCATCGCAAGCGCTGCCAGAGTCTGAAGGCGCAGGTCGCTGAGCATGAACAGGCCAAAGGTGGCCACCGCCAAGAGGCCAAGCTTGACCCCGGCGGGCCAGTCGTGGGCGCGGGTTCTAACCGGCGAGGTGAGCGAGATCATCTGCCCCTCCCTGATCATGCATCGCAGCCAGATAGGCCGCCATCACCTCGTCCCGCGGGCCGGACTGGCGTAGCTGCCCCTGATCGATCCAGACCAGATGGTCGTAATCTGCCAGATCTGCCGGGTCGTGGGTGATATGCAGCAGGCTGCCCTGATAGAGACGCAAGTAACGGTTCAGCTGCGCCTTGGTTGGGATGTCGAGCCCGGCAAAGGGTTCGTCCAGAACCACCAGCCGCGGGTTCATCGCCACCACCGCCATCAGGCAGACCAGATGTTTCTGCCCCTGCGACAGGGTGTTCACATAGGCCTCCTGCCAGTGTTGCAGCCCAAAGCGGGCCAGCACCGCGGCGGCGGCGGTTTTGGCCTCGGCCTTGCTCTGGCCCTGCTGTTCGAGCCCAAAGGCCAGCTCCTCGCCGACGGTGGGGAAAATGATCTGATGCTCGGGGTTCTGAAACAGAATACCGACCTCATCCAGCGCGGCGCGCCGATCGCGGGCGAGATCGTGCCCGTTGACGCGGATCTCGCCGCTGCTGGGACGGGTCAGACCGGCGATCAGGCGGGCCAGAGTTGATTTGCCGGAGCCATTACGCCCAACGATCCCGATCCGGCGCTGGCACAGGTCCAGGGTCAGGCCGCGCAGGATGGTCTTGCCTTCGACGGTAAAGACGAGGTCGCAAAGCTCGATCCGGCTGGTCATGGTTTCTGGTCTTTCCGCTGCCTCTCAATCTGGGGCGGAGCCTTGGACTGCGGCTGCGCAAATATCAAGCATTTCCTGCTCTAAGGCGCCGCGGCTTCGGCAGATCCGTTGCTGATGCTGAGGATGGCAGTGTCAGCCGGTTGAAGGGCAGCGTTAGCCGCAAAGTAACCGCGGTAGCGGATATTCGTATGATAATTAGCGGCTGGGAAACGAGGTGGTGGAGCGTTGCATTGGCTAGGATAGCGCCAAGCTGCTTGCCCGGCAGGAACAGGAGGTTGAGATCGGCCGATCCCGCAAGACAAAAGGGCGCGAGCAGTCGCAACTCCACTGGGGTCTAAGGGGAACACGTCGCTAGAGTCAGGATGCATTGATTTCCGCCGCACTGCGTGGTTCACGGCTCGGAAAATGGAGCTGTGACATGAGCGATCTTTTCTGGCTGACCGACGAGCAGATGGCCAAGCTCCCCCCTTTTTTCCCGAAGTCGCATGGCAAGCCTCGGGTTGATGACAAGCGGGTGCTGAGCGGAATTATCTTCATAAATCGCAATGGTTTGCGATGGCGTGACGCTCCCGCCACCTATGGTCCCTACAAGACATGGTGTGATTGCGGCGGTCGCTCTCCTGCGGCGAACGAGGTCCGGTATGTTGGCCTCATGGATGTAAGCCGTGAGGAGAACGACCTATGGAATACTATGTCGGTTTGGATGTGTCGCTGAAAGAGATTTCGATCTGCGTTGTAGACAGGGATGGCGAGACTGTAGCGCATGGCGTCTGTCCCGCTGATCCCGAGGGCGTGGCGGGCTGGTTTCGCAACCGTGAACTCACGCCCCGACGGATCGTGCATGAAAGCGGAATGCTGTCGATCTGGTTGCAGCGCGGCCTCGCCGGTCTCGGTCTGCCTGCGACCTGCATTGATGCCCGCAAGGCGCACAAAAGCTTGTCGGCACGGCTCAACAAGTCGGATGCTGCCGACGCCGAAGGTCTGGCACAGCTTGCGCGCACCGGTTGGTTCACACCGGTCCACATACGCAGCGAAGAGGCGGACCGGCTTCGCAGCTTGGTAGGCGCGCGGGAACGGTTGATCCGGCTGCGTAAGGACCTCGAAGGTCACATTCGTGGCGTCCTCAAAACCTTCGGCATCCGTATGATCGGCATTGGCCAGGGGCGGCAGAGGCAGGCGTTCCGCGATCAACTGGCGGCAGCGGGCGAGACCGACCCGGTTCTGCGGGCCATAGCCGATGCCTTCATCGCGACCCATGCCAAGTTGTGCCAAGCGGCGGACGACCTGGACAAGGCGGTGAAGAAAACCGCCAGGGTCCATCCTGTCGCGCGCCGCCTCATGACAATCCCCGGTGTTGGTCCGGTCAATGCGCTCAGCTTCATAGCCCTGGTTGATGATCCCAGTCGGTTCAGCCGGACGTCGGATGTGGGCGCTTTTCTTGGGTTGACGCCAAAGCGGCATCAGTCTGGCGAGATGGATTGGTCGGGGCGCGTTTCGAAATGCGGTGACGGTGCGATGCGCGGGCTACTGTTCGAGGCGGCATCATCCGTGCTCCACCAGGTGAAACGTTTCTCGCGGCTGAAAAGCTGGGCCGTGCGACTGGCCAGACGGCGCGGCTTTCGCAAGGCGGCAGTCGCGACGGCCCGCAAAATCGCCGTGCTTATGCTGACGCTCTGGAAAAATGGAACCGACTATCAATGGACAAAGGAGGCCACCGCCTGATCTGAGTTCTCGCGTCCGAAGCGGGGAGCGCAGTCCCGACGGGACGGAGGTTGATCGATCTCGCTGTAGAGCATGGGATGGCCTGGTGCCACATCCCGCACAAGACATTGGAGACGATCCGCCACCGAAAACCATCATGAGGCGCTCAATGCGACCTCGGAGAGAACCATGACCCCGAACGGACAACACCCCTCCCACGCTTGACAAGGCCGCAATCAGAGAACGCTCTACAGCCGGTGGAAGCGTTGGAGCGAGAAAGGCATCTTTGCGCGGATGATGGTCGGGCTGGCTGCCGAATGCGGCGAAGCGAAGACCGTGATGATCGACGCGACCTACCTGAAGGCCCACCGCACAGCGACCAGCATGGCCGAGAAAAAGGGGGGCGTGGTCGCCTGATCGGTCGAACCAAGGGAGGTATGAACACAAAGTTGCATGCCATCTGCGATAGCCAGGGCCGACCTCTCAACCTGTTCGTGACCGCCGGGCAGGTGAGCGATTATGTCGGCGCACGGGCGCTGCTCAGCAGCCTGCCAAACGTCGATTGGTTGCTCGGGGATCGGGGCTATGACGCCGACTGGTTCCGAGAGGCATTGCAA
>NZ_JBGFGM010000038.1:0-725 GCF_041224635.1 Leisingera sp. XS_AS12 | reverse complement strand
ACCCTGTGTTTGCTATGGAAGAGATCATTTCTTGACGGCAGAGCCCGTCTGGGCAAACCTGTCAGGGCGTCCGGGGCTCCGGATGCTCCATGACCTGCTGACCTAAGCAGCCGGAAATTCCCGACATAGGACGTTGTCACTGACAATGCAAGCGGGTTTTCCGTAGATCCGGAGGAGGGCGTCCAGCTCCCGGGCAACGCGCTCGCCTGAAATGCTGGTGTCCGCGGTCAGGCATAGGTTTTCCCGGCAGCTGTCATCATTCACGGCCAGGATGCGGAATTTCCGCGACGCGCCGAAGCTGTCCGCCAAAAAGTCCAGGGACCAGCGCTGGTTCGGCCGTGTGGCTTCGGGCATCGGCGTGCGCGAGCCCCGGGCGCGTTTGCGGCCCCGCCGCCGCTTTACCGCGAGGCCTTCTTCGCGGTAGAGGCGGTAGAGTTTTTTGTGGTTCATGATCATGCCTTTGCGCTCAAGCAACACGCCGATCCTCCGGTAACCGAACCGGCGCCGCTTTCCGGCGATCTCCTGCATCTCCTTGCGGATCTCAGGGCAGTCCGGCGGGCGTTCGCGCCGGACCGTCTTGGGGTCGACACCGACAAGCCGACAGGCCCTGCGCTGCGAGATGCCGTGATCCCGCATCGCCCTGAGCGCTGCCTCTCGCCGCTTGGTCAGCGTCGTCAGTTCTTTCCCAGAAGATCCTTCAGAACCACATTGTCCAGCATCGTATC
>NZ_JBGFGM010000037.1:0-319 GCF_041224635.1 Leisingera sp. XS_AS12 | reverse complement strand
GTAAGCGCTGTCCCGGCCCCACGTTGTAGCGCCTATTCGGTGCTGCGAGATATTGCACAACTCATAGTGGGGAGTGCGTTTCGCAATGTGCGCTACAAATTCGTTTCTAATTTCGTTGGGTGTCGAGATCTACGCGTCGGGTCACCGGCGGTGGCCGGATGAAGCCAAGGCCCAGGCAGTGGCGGATACGCTCGAACCGGGCGCGACTGTGAATGGCGTGGCGGCGCGGTATGGTGTCTTACCAAACCAGCTGTCGGCTTGGCGCCGGCTGGCGAAGCAGGGGAAGCTGGTGTTGCCAGCGGCGGAGCCGGACGAACCG
>NZ_JBGFGM010000036.1:0-10727 GCF_041224635.1 Leisingera sp. XS_AS12 | reverse complement strand
CGGGCTGATGGATATGACCGGCGCCGAGGACGGCCCGCCGATGATGGCCGGAGATGCCTTTGCCGACGTGGCAGGCGGCATGTTTGCGGCCTTCGGAGCGATGGTGGCGCTGTTTGACCGGGAACGCAGCGGCAAGGGGCGGCATGTTGATCTGGCGCTTTATGACTCGCTGGTGTCGATGATGCCGGTGGCGGCCTGCCGGGCGCTGATGGCGGGTGAGACGCCAAAGCGGACGGGCAGCAAGCACGCGCTGTCGGCCCCTTTTGGCACCTATTCGGCCGGGGATGGCAGTTTCACCGTTGCGGTGTTGAATGACCGGCTGTTTGCGCGCTTCGCAACAGCCATCGGCGCACCGGAGTTGGCAGAGGATCCGCGTTTTGCCAGCGATGCTTTGCGGCGGCAAAACGAACCCGCTCTGGCGCAGCATATCGAAAGCTGGGGCGCAGCACGCGGCACGCAGGACGCAGTGGCGGTTTTGTCCGAGGCGGGCATTCCAGCCGCGGCACTATACTCAGTGCCCGAGGCCTGGGGCTCACCGCAGGCGCAGGCGCGCGGGCTGGCCTCTGCGGTAGAGCACCCCGCCCTTGGAACGGTCACAGTGCCAGAGCAGCCCGTGCATTTCAGCGATGCGCCGCGGGGCGGACGCCAGTCAGCGCCCGCCCTGGGCGCCCACACTCAGGACATTCTGCAACAACTTTGGCAAAACAGGGAGAGCCCCGATGTGCGTTGATCTGAACAGCGAAGAACAGGCCGTCATCGACCAGATCGAACGGTTTTCGA
The DNA here is from genome assembly GCF_041224635.1 of Leisingera sp. XS_AS12. Lineage (NCBI taxonomy): Bacteria > Pseudomonadati > Pseudomonadota > Alphaproteobacteria > Rhodobacterales > Roseobacteraceae > Leisingera > Leisingera sp. XS_AS12. The sequence continues at coordinate 9,947 of NZ_JBGFGM010000036.1, read as the reverse complement.
CCGAGGTTCTGGCACCTGCCGCTGCCGCCATCGACGCCAAGGGGCAGTTTGCAACCCTGCACCGCGCGGCACTGGCAGAAATGGGCATCATGGGCATGAACCTTCCCGAAAAGTATGGCGGCATCGGTCTGTCCGGGCCTGCCCTTTATTGCGCAGTGGAGGCCATTGCGGGGGCCTGCGGCTCTACCGCCTCGATGCTGACAGCGCATTTCCTGGCGACGGATTCACTGCTTCTGGGGGCGGATGAGACGCTCAAGCAGCGCTTGCTGCCGGCTGCCGCAGCGGGTGAGGCACTTGGCGCGTTTGCCCTGACGGAACCGATGGCTGGCTCCAACCCTGCCGATATGCGCAGCACCGCCACCCGCGATGGCGACGGCTACCGGCTGAAGGGCTCCAAATGCTTCATCTCCAATGCGGGTGGCGCGGATTTCATCGTGGTCTATGCCAAGACCGACAGCGCAGTCGGCGCCCGCGGGGTAAGCGCCTTTGTGGTGGAACCGGGCAAGACTGATGGTGTGGAAATCGGCAAACACGAAGAAACCATGGGCCTGCGCGGCGGCCATGTGTTCCCGATCTCGTTTGACTGCCACGTTCCCTCGGAAAACCGGCTCGGCGACGAGGGCACCGGCTTCCGCACCGCTATGAAAGTGCTGGACAACGGCCGTATCGAAGTGGCCGCGCAGGCCACTGGCATTGCGCGCGCCGCGCTGGATGCGGCTGTGTCCTATGCCAAGGAACGCGAGGTTGGCGGACGGCCGATCAGCAGCTTCCAAGGGCTACAGTGGATGCTGGCCGACAGTGCCACCGAACTTGCCGCGGCGCGGGCATTGGGCATGCAAGCCGCCCGCAAGCGCGGCACCGGTGAGCGGTACTCCTCAGACTCGGCGTTTGCCAAGCTATACGCCAGCGAGGCCGCCTGGCGCATCGCAGACAGGGCACTGCAGATCCACGGTGGCTACGGCTACACCCGGGACTTTCCACTGGAACGCTACCTGCGCGACTTGCGGATCTTCAGGATCTACGAGGGATCCTCGGAGATACAACGGACCATCATCGCCCGCGAACTTCTCAGTTAGCACATTGATCGGCCAAATGTCGGTTTGCGCTTTTTTTGAAAATTGCTTCAGCGAGGTGAAAGTGAAGCCCTGCTGTGCCGACTGCGCCGAGGCTTATCTCTGCGCAGTTGCCGCGAATGTCTTTTTCGATGGACATTGCAGCATTTCGAATAGACGGCAGAGGACCGGTTAGGGCCATCCACGTCTGTAGGATTCCTGGCGAGTCCCGACCTTGCAAAGGTCACTATTGCGCATTCCTGCCTTCCAACACGCGTGCATGTTTCCCCATATTCTTCGCAGGTGAGCAACACCTAAATGACCTTCTGCCGCGATCAAACATCGAACGCCTGGTCTTGGTTGCCGCGTTTCGATATCCCGGCAATTAAAGAACTCTCCTGCAGACCCAACTGACGGCGGCACTCCGCCACAGCCTCAGCGTCGCGAACAATCTCCCTTCTACGCTCGCGCAATGCGTCCTCAATGATCGCAGCGATGATCTTAAGAAGGATCTCGAGCAGCGACATCGCTGGTTCAAGCCGGGCATGCATCTCCAGAGGTAGCGGACGTTCCGGGCCACCGCGAGGGCCATACACTAGTCGGCCCGGCTGGTCTTTCTTATCGGGCACCCATCGCAGCTGGTCGGTGCGGATCAATTCCAATCCAAGGTTAAACGCCTCTGCCCGTTCCTGAGCCAACTTGATCTCTTCTTCCCGGGCACGAATTGCTGCTTCCCGTTCCGCCAGTTGTTCTTCCCGCTTCGCGGCCCGTTCGTCCCTTTCTTTCAATGACCTTTCCCTCGCCTCAACCTCCTTCTCCCGACACGACACCGTTTCTTCTCTTGCCGTGACCTCTGCCTCCTTCTTCTTCAAAGAATTTTCGTCCGCCGCGACGCGGCGTGCCTGCGCTTCCAGCGCCTGCTCCCTTTCCTCTAGCTTGGTTTCGAACCGTAGGTTGGCCAGCTGCTCCTCCGCCCGGGCTTTGGCCCCGGCTTTACGCGCAGCGTATTGCTTGGTCGTCAGGCGCTCGTGGCCTGGCCCCTTCCGGAGAAGCCCGCAGGGCTTGCCAACCGCTTCGTAGTAGCGGTCTTGAAAGGCTTTCATCGCCGCCGTGAAAGCGGCCTTCTCCGGGTTCTTCCCGGATCTTTTCTTCCGGGCGGCATGCAGATGGCGCCCATTATCTACGGACCATTCTTCGAGCTTTCTGGCATTGACGGCCTCGACCTCGGCGCAAGCGGCCTGCCATTCGGCCAATGCCCCTTCGTGTTTTGCCATATTCTTTTTCTGGGTAACCCGGTTCTTGCTGGGCCGCGGCTTCTTCGGCTTTCTCGGTTTTGGCAGCAATGCAGGCTTCGGCAATGACGAAAGCGTCTGCGGCTTGTCATGCGCGCCCCGGTATTCCGCAGCCGCCGCTTTGCCCACATGCAGCTTGTTGGCATCGAGCCGCGAGTCCTCCGCATTCACAGCAAGGATGTGCATGTGAACATGTGCTTCATCCAGGTGAATGACCCCAGCGAAAGCAACGCCTTGCGGCATCCGCTTCCGGAAATCCCGCACAACCAGGTCTGCCCACCGTGCGATCTCTTTCTTGTGCTTTGCCCGATCCTCCAGGAAATTTTTCGACGACATCGGGTGCGAGTGGATCTCAGTGTACAATGTCGGCGCATCGGACCGCAGGCTTCGGCTGTAGGTTTTTCCGGGTTTCGCGGTCACGGTTTCCCGGATCTCGCTGCATCGCCGATCGTGCAGCGCCTGAAGATCACTGACGGCCATCGCCCCTCGGCTTAGAACGGGCAACGGCGCGCGCGGGTTTTCGACATGCTTGGAGAAGTCCGGATTGCGCTGCGCTTCCTCGAACACCTGCTGCGTGCTGTTCCACTGGTCTTTCGTGCCCTTCACCTTCCGGGGCTTTCGGGAATAGGTTTCGATATGGACGAATTGATATGCCATGCCGCGGTACTCCTTTTTTCATTGAGTACGCGACCTCAGCGAAAACGCAAAAGCGGATCCACCGATAACACCCTGTAAATAATCGGATTTCTGTTGCCATATTGTTTTTCTGAGACTTGGGGCAGCATAAAATGGCGCGCCGAACGCGCGCAGATGCTCCCCATAGGGACAGACTATAGGTAGCTGAAGCTACCTCGTCTGCCCCTTACGCCGGGGAGGCGCTCCAGCAGCCCTTCGGGTGCTTGCGCGGCCGGTACCCGGCCTTGCATTTGTACTGTTTCGAACGGCTTGGTTCCGCCACCTGCCGGTGTCCGGGAAGGTTGGTCTTACTTCTCCTGACCAGCCGAAAACCTTCGGGCATTCACAAGACATTGCCTCAGACGCCCTCCTGCCAAAGGCCGTGGATGCAATTTTGTTTCTCGATAATCTGGATGGATGTAGCGCTCGCCTTTTCCGAGGCAGACTATTCCTCGACGTCTATGCCACGATCATGACACCACTGTTTTAGCATCCTCCGGATCATGGCTGGCCGTGTTGGAAGGTCTTCCTCATTTCGCCTCTGAGCATCCACAACTTCGATCATCTCGCGCGGCAATCGCAGGTTCACAGCTTCCGTATCGACCGCCGGTCTTCCTCTGGTTTTTTTTGCCATGCCAGCTAATCTCGTATTGATTTTTGGTTTTTTGGTACCATATAATAACGAGCGTAGGCAAGGGCTCCACCCCTTGCTTACGCTCTAATCACACTGATCTCGGCTAAGGAGACCAACATGACTATCGCATCTGTTATCACGCGCTCGAGCGCGGCAAAAGACCTGCGCCCAGCATCGCTCTGCCGGATTTCCGAGGAGTGTACCACCCCGATTTCCCGGACTTTCACCGTGCTCATCGAAGCCGTGGATGCTGCCATTGAGATGGACCGCGACCTGTCGCATTCCATGAGTTGGGATCCTGGGAGCAGCGGCTTCGCGGAGGCGGCGGAGAACCAATGGCAAGACTGCCTGCGTTTGGCTTCCGATATCTTTTCCGCCCCGGCTTCTTCCGCATCAGACCAGCCGCTGCAGCGTATGGGCATGCTGATGCACTTCCTCATTGAAGCCACTACCCCAGACGAGGCGCTACACTTCCAGCATCTGATGTATAAGCACCGGGACCTTTTCACCACCGATGATCCCGGTGTCCGCGAAGCGCTGAACCGCGCGGCGCGGCAAGTCGACGCCGTGGTGGAGATGGCAGTGACAGCCCCGGACTTCGCGCCGGTCTGATCCGCCCAATCCCCCTGACATAACCTGACCCGGCCCGCAGCGGATCTCTCCGCCTGCGCCCGGCCGCGTCATGCCCAATTCCAGATTTTCCCGGCAGGTGCCCCATATCCGGCGCCTGCCCCCTCTCCCGCTTTGCGCAAATGGAGTTCTCAATGACCCATACATCAACCGCCACCCACGCCGCCTTCCCGCTCACCATTCACCGCCACTGGCGCGCGGCCGCCGAAGCCAAGGGCTTCGGCATCCTCCAGCGGGTCAAGGACCGCTATCACCTGCTCCTGTCTTGCCACAGCTGCCGACGGACACATGCCAGCAAGATCTTTGTTCTCATGAACAGCCAGCCGCAGTGCCCGCACTGCATTGAAGCGCGTTGGCGGGACGATGCCGCGGCAGTCGGCCTGGACTGGGTCGGCCGCGACCCGGAAAATCGTCACTATGGCTTCTACATTGCCGGATGCGGACACCGATTGCGCCGCCAGTTTGAGATGGTGAAGCGGGCCGCCGAAGGCGTCTGCGACGTACGCTGCGAACTCTGCCAGCAGCATAAGGAGCAAGAAGAAGCCTCCGCGCAGGGCTGGGAGCTGATCGGACCGGACCCGGAAGGCGGCCCGAACTATCGCCTGTACCGGCATCAGGCCTGCGGCCACGAACAAAGGATCGCCCGTGCCAACATGCAGACCGGCCGCTTCGGGTGCGGCAACTGCGGTGACAACTGGCCCGCGGCACCGAGCCATCTTTATGCCATGCAATTCCGGCTGGCCTCCGGGTTGCGCCTCGTCAAGCTTGGCTTTTCCCGTAACCCGGATTCCCGCCTGCGCCATCAGTTGCTGAAGCACCACGACCTGGATGCGCAGATCCTGCAGACTGTCCCGATGGCGACCGGGCAGCTTGCCTTGCAGACAGAGAAGCGGCTGCATACCAGGCTCAAGACCGCCTTCCCGGATAGCATCGCGCCGCCCGATCTTTACGCCGGATCCATCAATGTCAGGAGCGAGATCTATTTCGCAGACGTGACCGCGGAGATCCTCCGGATGCTGGACGAGATCGCCACTGACGGCGCGGCCTGACACTCCTCCATCCGCCCCCCCTCTGTGCCGCCCCAGCCAACCCGGAATCCGGGGAGGGCGGCGCCCCTTTGCCTGCATCTTATCCGGAGACAACCGATGACACAGTTCCCGCTTCACTCTCCCCGTCCCGCCTGGGTCTCCTTTGGCAAACAGGTCCTGCGCCGGATGATCTCAGATCAGCTCAGCGCCGCTAACAAACGTGCCGCCGCTTTTCAAGACCATCCAAAATCCAGACTTTTGGACACGCTCAACGACCTGCCAAGAGCGCAGCACCGGGACAGCGCAGAGCTAGACCAACTCCGGGAAAGCGGAGTAGACGGCTGGGCGCTGGACGACCAGGGGCACAGCCGCCCTGCAACCGTCCTGCCCGGAAGCCGAAGCCTCATCGCGCTGCGGCTTGCAGCAACCTTCATTTCCTCCCGGAATGTCATGGACACCGTGTTGGCTCCGGGTTCCGTCACCGTGCTCTCCGGGTTCCGCACCGCGGACGCGGATTTCATCCTGGCGGCCTGCCGCTCCGGTTTCCTGCCCGAAGAGTGGAAGGTCACCACCCGCGGAGACGAACACCCCCGTGGTCAAGCCCTCCGGGTACTTCAGGTCACCACATCAAGCGGAACGTCGCGGACCGGTGATCTCTATCGTCTGGAGCGCAACCTATGTGAAGCGCTGCAGCAACCCTGCCCGCTGCTTGTCCTGCTTCCGCACGGCGAAAGCATCCCGGACAGTCTCGCTGCGAGCTTGCCGGACCCGGTGAAGTTGAAGCCGCTGAACCGCGATATCCTCATCACACAGATGGAGCACAGCCACAGCGCCACTGGCAAAATCGACCGCGAGGCCGTGGAACCGGCTCTCCCCGAAGACCATGCGTTGTCCCAGCTGGGCGATCCGGATGTGCTACTGGCACTCCGGGCCCCTGATGCCCGCTGCGCGGCAGACCGCCTGGCCGCGGCGGTTTCTCGGACCCGGGGGCACGCTGGCGGCGTCCGCGCACTCACCCTCGAGGCCATCGGCGGCACCTCTCCTGCCCACCAGGCTGCGGCGGACTTGGTTGCGGACCTGCACAGATGGCAGCGCGGTGAGATCGAGTGGAGCGACATGTCCAGATCTCTGTTGATCTACGGAGAACCCGGCACTGGCAAAACCGTGCTTGCCAAGGCCATCGCCGCATCAGCCGGGGTCCCGTTGATCCAAGGATCGTTTGGTGCCTGGCAGGCCAACGGCCACCTTGGCGATATGCTTGCAGCCATGCTGACCTGTTTCCGGGACGCCAAATCCCGGAAGCCCAGCGTGCTATTCATTGATGAGATCGACAGCTGCGGGTCTCGCGCCGACACCGGTGACCGCAACCAAGCCTACCGCCAGCAGGTGATCAACGAGTTCCTGCGGCAGATCGATCTGCTGCACCGGGAAGAGGGTATCCTGCTGATCGGCGCTACAAATTTTCCCGGAAAAATCGACCCGGCTATCCTCCGTCCTGGCCGTTTCGACCTGCATCACGAGATGCCGCTTCCGACCCGGCAACAGATCCTGGTCATGCTTGAGCAAGCCTTCCCGGACTCCGGGCAAGATCTGCGCCCCCTGTCCCGTAAACTGGCCGGGCAAACCCCCGCCGTGATCGACGCCCGCCTTCGCGAGGCCCGCGCCAAGGCGCGGCGCCAGGGGCGGAGCTTCGATCCCGGATTCCTGGAGCAAATCCTCGGCCAAGAACAAGGATACCGGAGCCGCTTGGACGCGCGCATCGCCGTGCATGAAGGCGGCCATGCAATCGCCGCCTGGCTTTACGGGGAAGAGATCAAGCGCGTCTGCCTCTCCCCCGACGGAGGGTTTACCGAGCGCACGACACCGCCGGGGGCGGGACTGGAGGCGGATTTCGACCGGCAGATCACGATCCACCTCGCAGGCCGCGCAGCAGAACGGCTCGTGTTCGGGACAATCTCCGCAGGGGCGGGTGGAGGCTCAGCCTCGGATCTCGCGCAGGCCGCGCAGCTATCCTTGGCGATGGACTATGAACTCGGGCTTGGCATTCATGGCAACGCCTGGCTTGGGACCCCGGACTTTGCCCGTTTGACTGCAGAAGAACGCAAGCGCCTACAGGAACGGCTCGACCATGCCGAGGACGTCGCGCGTGCTTTGTTGTACCCCCACAAGCACCTTCTCAAAGAAATGGCCTCGGTTCTGGTTCGGGAAAGGGAGTTTGACGGCGAAGCCATCAAGTGCTGGTTGCGTGACGTGCCGCGGCAAGGAGATTCAGAGCTAATTCTGAACCAGTAGATGCGCTCGCCAATCAAGCGGCCTAGCCACCGGATTTGCACAATGACTTGTGCAAAATCCCGCGGCGCAGACTCCGGTTGGTCCAAAATCCGGATAACTCCCTCCCGGAAAGGTTTTGCCCGCGCGGCAAACGCCGCCGGTCCGGCCGCAACGGCGCGCACCTCAGCTCGCAGCCCTGAGCAAACCGGCCAAAACGGCAGGTTGTCCACATAAACCCGGCCCCGGGGCGGCATCTCCCGCCTTTCAAAGGTCCTCCGTCCTCCCGCTCCAGATATGATGTAGCCAACAGCCGCCGGGGCAGTTCCCGGCCAGATCAGCAGCATCAGAAGACCGCCCCGGGCCTGTGTCCGGGAGCGGCGGGAGACCTCGGCCCATGGCACGGGACCAGAAGAGCTATGTCAATTGCCAGGAGAAAGCCAGTCTCCCCGGTACACCTGAGACAAACGGCCAGGCCAACTGTCCGGCCTCGCTTCTGCACATCATAAAGCTCCTCGCCCGCCAGACTGCTCTTGAGGACATCGCGGCACAGAGGAGCCAATTGCCCCCGGAGGAATAAGAATGAACGCAACACCCAGTCTCCGCGCTGCCATTTACGCCCGGTATTCGACGGACAAGCAGAAAGACACATCGGTCGAAGACCAGATCCGGCTCTGCCGCCGCATGTGCGAGCAGAACGGGTGGCAGGTAACGGAAGTTTTCACCGATCACGCGCTCAGCGGAAAGAATGCCCTGCGCCCGGGATACCAGCGTCTGATCCGGGCAGCAGAATGCGGCCAGATCGACATCATTGTCGCCGAAAGCCAGAACCGCCTGTCCAGGGACATGGCGGATTCCGCAACCCTGCTGAAGCGCATGAGCTACTTCGGGGTCAGGCTCCACACAGCTGCTGAGAATGAACTGGACGATATGAAGGTCGGCGTCAGCGGACTGGTGTCCACCATGTTTCTTCGGGACCTGGCCCAGAAGACACGCCGCGGTCTGGAAGGGCGCGTTGCCAGGGGCAAATCCGCTGGCGGCATTTGCTACGGCTACCGGGTGAAGCGGGAGATCCTGCCAGACGGCACGCTCAGCACCGGTGACCGGGAGATCGAACCGGAGGAGTCCGCCGTCATCCAACGGATCTTCCAGGATTACGCAGACGGTCTTTCCGCCCGCACGATTGCGGCAGCCCTGAACAGCGAGGGCGTGCCTGGACCGCAAAGCGGCAAGGGCACCGGAGTCTGGAACCCCTCAACGATTTCCGGGAACATCAAGCGCGGCACCGGTATTCTGAACAACGAGCTGTATATCGGGCGTCTGGTCTGGAACCGATTGACCTACGATACCAACCCGGACACCGGCAAACGCTTGTCACGCCTCAACCCGCCTGACGACTGGAAGATCGAAGAAGTCCCACAGCTGCGCATCCTTGATGACCAGCTCTGGCACGCAGTGAAAACCCGCCAGGGTGAGGTGCGGCAGGCAATGAACCCGGCAGGCGTTCTGACCGAACGGCCCCGGCTGGAACGCGCGCGCCGACCGACCTACCTTCTGTCCGGCCTCTTGCGCTGCGCCTGCTGCGGCGCCAGCTACACGCTGATCAACAAAACCCGTTATGGCTGCGCCGGCGCGCGCAACAAGGGCGCCGCGGTCTGCACCAACCGCGCCACCATCGGCCGGGAAGAAGTAGAGGATCGGGTTCTTTCCGGGCTAAAACAGAGGCTTCTGGCACCGGACCTGCTGGCGCAATTCGCCGAGGAATACCGCAAGGCGTTCAACGAAGCCGCCGCGGGGGCCTGCCAGGAGCGCCAGAAGGCGGAAGCCTCCCTGAAGAAGGTGGATGGAAAGATCGCGGGCATTCTGAAGGCCATCGAAGACGGCATGTACCATGCGTCATTGAAGGCCAAGATGACGGAACTGGAAGAGGAGAAGGCCCGGTTGAAGGCCCTCATCAAGGAAAGCCCGGAGCCCCCTGCCCTGCGGCTGCATTCCAGCCTTTCGCAGCGCTACCGCGAGATGGTCGAAGATCTCGCCCGGTCGCTGAACGCGCCGGAGGTGAAGCGGGAAGCCATGGCAGAGCTGAGGGCGCTGATTTCGCAGGTACGGATGGTTCCGGACGCGGATGCGCCCGGCGGCCATCAGCTTGAGCTTGTTGGAGAATTGGCCGGGATCATGGCTTTGGGGGGCCTTGAATCGAAAAAGCCCCCGCTTTTTGCAGAGGCTGGGTCGGAAACGATGGTTGCGGGAGCAGGATTTGAACCTGCGACCTTCAGGTTATGAGCCTGACGAGCTACCTGGCTGCTCCATCCCGCGTCAGGTGTTTTGTATCGTTCAAGAGAGGTTTTGGATTTTACTAGGTTTGGCG
>NZ_JBGFGM010000030.1:0-372 GCF_041224635.1 Leisingera sp. XS_AS12 | reverse complement strand
GTGCATGGTGAAGGCGATGCTCGAAACGGGCGTGGTTCCCGATTTCATAGTGGTGGATGGCAGCGAGGGCGGCACCGGAGCAGCGCCGCTTGAATTTGCCAACCAGGTTGGAATGCCGATGCTGGAGGGGCTGACGTTCGTTCATAACACCCTTCGGGGCGCCGGGCTGCGGGAGCGGGTCAAGCTTGGAGCTGCGGGAAAGATCACCTCCGGTTTCCATATCGCCCGTGCGCTCGCGCTAGGGGCGGATTGGTGCAATTCGGCCCGCGGCTACATGTTCGCCATTGGCTGCATTCAGGCCCAAGCATGCCACACGAACAAATGCCCGGTTGGCATCGCAACCCAGGACCCGGCCCGTTTCAAAGCAATCGA
>NZ_JBGFGM010000028.1:0-262 GCF_041224635.1 Leisingera sp. XS_AS12 | reverse complement strand
TGGTTGCGGGAGCAGGATTTGAACCTGCGACCTTCAGGTTATGAGCCTGACGAGCTACCTGGCTGCTCCATCCCGCGACACTTTGTTTGGCCTACCGCGCGGATCGCTACTTGAGGCCGGCTATTATCCGGTGACTTGCCGTATCGGCGCGTTTTCCGGGTAATATTGTATCGTTCAAGAGAGGTTTTGGATTTTACTAGGTTTGGCGGTGACCTACTCTCCCAGGGCTTGAGCCCAAGTACCATCGGCGCGACAGTGCTTA
>NZ_JBGFGM010000027.1:0-950 GCF_041224635.1 Leisingera sp. XS_AS12 | reverse complement strand
TCTTCCATCGCGATCGGAGCGATCAGCTCAACACCGAACTTCAGGTTGTCGCCCGGCATCACCATCTCGGTGCCTTCCGGCAGGGTCACGGTGCCGGTCACGTCGGTGGTGCGGAAGTAGAACTGCGGACGGTAGTTCGCGAAGAACGGGGTGTGACGGCCGCCTTCTTCCTTGGTCAGGATGTAGGCTTCGGCTTCGAACTTGGTGTGCGGGGTCACGGAGCCCGGCTTACACAGAACCTGGCCACGCTCAACCGACTCACGGTCAACACCACGCAGCAGGGCGCCGATGTTGTCGCCTGCTTCACCGCGGTCCAGCAGCTTGCGGAACATTTCCACGCCGGTGCAGGTGGTCTTGGTGGTGTCTTTGATGCCGACGATTTCGATTTCGTCGCCAACGTTGATCACGCCACGCTCGACACGGCCGGTCACAACGGTACCGCGGCCGGAGATCGAGAACACGTCTTCGATCGGCATCAGGAACGGCTGGTCAACCGCACGCTCGGGGGTCGGGATGTACTCATCCACGGCCGCCATCAGTTCCTTGATCTTGTTTTCGCCGATTTCCGGGTCACGGCCTTCCATCGCCGCCAGCGCGGAACCCGCGATGATCGGGATATCGTCGCCCGGGAATTCGTAGGAGGACAGCAGCTCGCGGATTTCCATTTCCACCAGCTCCAGCAGCTCTTCGTCGTCGACCTGGTCAACCTTGTTCATGAAGACAACCAGGGCCGGAACGCCAACCTGACGCGCCAGCAGGATGTGCTCGCGGGTCTGCGGCATCGGGCCGTCGGCTGCGTTCACAACCAGGATGGCGCCGTCCATCTGGGCCGCACCGGTGATCATGTTCTTCACGTAGTCGGCGTGGCCGGGGCAGTCGACGTGCGCGTAGTGACGCGCTTCGGTTTCATATTCCACGTGGGCGGTGGAGATGGTGATGCCGCGGGCTTT
>NZ_JBGFGM010000010.1:0-1749 GCF_041224635.1 Leisingera sp. XS_AS12 | reverse complement strand
CGGCTGGAAGCGTCACCGGGCAGCCTATTCAGTCCCTGCCGGTTTGAGGCGGCCGCACACCCGCCCTGTTTTGGAGGGTGTGGCCGCCAGGCCGCCACGAAGTGCTCGTAGCTTTTCTCCGCTTGCTCAGCGATCTTGGCTTCCTGGTGGCGCAGCTCCTTCACATTGTAGGCATAGCCTGCACCACGCCGATTACCCTTTTTCTGCGGCTGCCCGGCCGCCAGTTCCATGGCGCGGCGCTTGTGGCCACCAGGCTGGGCCGGGCCCAGCGATAGTCTTCGTATTTGGTCAGCATGTGCCAGCAAATGGCCGCAAGCTTGCGCGCCACCGCGACGGCGGCGATCTGATGTCCGCGCCGCGCGCGGATGCGGATGAAGAAGGCGCGCAACGGACCCGGCGCTTTCGCCGCGGCCCAGGCCGCCTCGACCAGCATGGCGCGGGCATGGCTGCGGCCGGCCTTGCTGATCCGGCCATGGTGGGCGGGTCCCAGACCGGATTGGCGGACGCGCGGGTTCAACCCGAAATAGCTCACCAGTTTCTGCGGCGACTTGAACCGCTCGATGCTGCCGATCGCCGCCATCAGCCCCGCGGCGACCACCAGATTGACCCCGGTGATGGTCAGGAGGCGCTGGATCTCTTCGTCCTCCAAGGCGTCCTGGGCGATGTCGCAGTCGAGTTGGGTAAGGTCCTCTCCGAGCCGGTCGAGCTCGCGGATATGGCGCGCAATCGCGGCCCGTTCGTCCTCAGGCACCGGCTGGCGGGCCAGCCAGTCGCGGCCGCGCTGGTTGAAGAGATCGGCATGCGGGCACTTCGGGATCAGATGCGCATGCAGGATGGCATGCACCTCGTTCTTGATCCGGGTCCGGTGCCGGACAACCTGATAGCGGCGCGCCACCAGCCTGCTCATCCGCTCCGTCGCCGCATCCGGGGTCCAGATTTCCGGCAGGTAGCCGGCCGCATGCAGGCTGGCCAGCGTCCCGGCGTCGACCTTGTCGGTCTTCACATGGGCATGGGCGATCGCTTTGACCTGAAGCGGATTGGCAATCACCACCCGCTTCACATAGGGCGACAGGATCCGGGACACCGCCATGCAGTTTCCGGTCGCCTCGATCACCACCTCGTCCGTCTTCTTGAGTTGCCTGCCGAACCCCTCCAGGGCCGTGCGGGTCATCTCGACCCGGCCTTCGTGCCGGGTCAGGCCATTCTCCCAGATCACCACCTCCCCAAAGGTGCGGTGGATATCGATGCCGATCACGCGTCGCATGCGCGCCTCCCTTGCCAGTGACAAAAAAGCGGGAGCGGCGGGCGACACGACAACTACGGATTCGCGCTCTCGGCGCAACCGGGCGAGTCGCAGAGGCGGCCAGCTACTAATACGAGCTCGCGGCTCATCGTATACATCGGCCTGCCCGCACCTTCGTGCTCCCGGTGCCTCTGTCCCGGATGCTCGCAGCATACACCCTGATCAGAGAATCGGGGCCGAACATTGGCACCGGGATCTTCATACCGGTTACAGATGCCATAGAAAGCCTGAACCGCGTGATCCGGAAATCAATCAAGACGCGTGGCTCCTTCCCAACCGACGAGGCCGCGACCAAGCTCATCTACCTCGCAATCCGAAAATTTGAGAAGGATGGCCGGAACGTACGGGAATGGTTTGCGGCCCGCAATCAGTTCGCCATAATGTTCGGCGAGCGCTTCGACGCTTGAGTATTTGAAACCGCATGGGCCGGGCCAGATACACAGACT
>NZ_JBGFGM010000092.1:0-281 GCF_041224635.1 Leisingera sp. XS_AS12 | reverse complement strand
CCGCTGTATCCGGGTGCGGATAGCAGCGATTTCCTGTTTCCCGGGATTATTGCGGACGGCAATCTGCCCTACGAGACCTTTCTCGGCTGGTTCAAGCGCGAAACCCGTGCTGCCGGCCTGCCGATGACCCCGCATAATTTTCGCCACGGCTTGGCCTCGCTGCTGATCGAAGCCAACCCGGGAAGGTGGGACCTGCTCGAGCGGCTGCTCGACGACACCGTCGGCACTGCCAGGAAAAACTATGGCTGGGTCAACAAACGTGTGCAGCGCTCCGAGGTGCA
>NZ_JBGFGM010000120.1:0-66831 GCF_041224635.1 Leisingera sp. XS_AS12 | reverse complement strand
AGCCAAGATCGCTGAGCAAGCGGAGAAAAGCTACGAGCACTTCGTGGCGGCCTGGCGGCCACACCCTCCAAAACAGGGCGGGTGTGCGGCCGCCTCAAACCGGCAGGGACTGAATAGGCTGCCCGGTGACGCTTCCAGCCGGCACGCCACGCTTCGCCCCGAGGTCGACCACACTGCCAAAGAATAGAAGATTCCGGCGGAAATGTCTTGTCGATCTCATCCGTGGTGTAAATGATTTTCCGGATCGCCGGATCGAAGGCAAAGAACGGGATTACCTCCTGCCATGCGCGGCGCCAGGCCGGGGCGATGGAGGCGTATTTCCCGGCCCATTTCTCCTCGAAGGCATCGAGCTCAGCTTCAGCCAAATCGGCAGTCGGGGCGCTGTAAATCCGGCGCAGGTCGGCGGCCACGGCTTTGCGATCCTTCCAGGAACAGAAATTCAGGGAATGGCTCACCAGATGCACGATGCAGGTCTGGACCATGGCATCCGGGAAGGCAGCGGTGATGGCCTCAGGAAAGCCCTTCAGCCCGTCCACGACAGCGATCAGGATGTCTTGGACGCCCCGGTTCTTCATCTCGTTCATCACAGAGAGCCAAAATTTGGCGCCCTCGTTCTCGGCGATCCACAAGCCCAGAACCTCACGGCTCCCATCGCGGGTGACGCCGACGCGGAACAACAAGGGGGTGGCGCATGAGAATGGCTCGATCGAAAGCGCCCACGGCCATCTCAAGAGCGCGATCCGGGATGCGCTGCTGATGCGGGGCAGCGCCGACTTCGGCGATCTCGATGGCTACCGCGCCTTCATCGACGAGATCGTGGGGCGCCGCAATGCGGCCCGCGGCAAGCGTATCGCAGCCGAACGGCCATATCTGCAGGGGCTGCCCGCACGCCGCACCACGGACTTCGAGGAGGTGATCGTCACCGTTTCCAGCACCGGCGGCTTCACGTTGCGCAAGGTCTTCTACACCGTGCCCTCCCACCTGATTGGGCACAGGCTGCGCGTGCGCTTGTTTGACGACAGGCTGGATGTCTTCTCCGGCGGCACCCACCTGCTGACCCTGCCCAAGGGGCGGGCCAAGGCGAACGGCAAGCATGACCAGGTCGTGAACTATCACCATGTCATCCATTCGCTGCGCAGAAAGCCCATGGCCCTTCTGCATCTCGTTTACCGCGACAAGCTCTTCCCGCGCCAGGAGTACCGGCGTGCCTTCGAGGCGCTCATCGACCGGCTGCCCGAACGGCAGGCCTGCAAGATCACAGTCGAGCTGCTTGCCCTGGCGCATGAGCGCAGCTGCGAGCGGGCGCTGGCGGCGGAACTGGCCAAGGTGCTCGAGGCCGGCGGTCTCCCCGACATTGCTGTCCTTCGAAGGCACTTCGCCCCGGACCCGGCCTGTCTGCCGTCCGTCACTGTGCAATCCGTGTCCCTGGACAGCTATGAAGCCCTCGTCAAAACGGCGGATGCAGCAGGAGTACCGGCATGACGAGCTCCCATACCGTTGATGAGGCCCGCCTCAGCATCATGCTGAACGACCTGCGGCTGACGACCATCAAGATCCTCTGGCCGCAATTCGCCGAACAGGCTGACCGGGAGGGCTGGCCTGCCGCCCGCTTCCTGGCCGCTATTGCAGAGCACGAACTGGCCGAACGCGCCCACCGCAGGATCGCCCGCCATCTTGCCAAAGCGCACCTGCCGCCCGGGAAGACGATGGACAGCTTCGACTTCGACGCCGTTCCAATGATCTCAAAAGCACAGGTCATGGCCATGGCGGCGGGATACAGCTGGCTGGCCAAGGGCGCCAATGTCCTGATGTTCGGCCCGCCCGGCGGCGGCAAGAGCCATCTCGCGGCCGCCATTGGTCTGACACTGATCGAGAACGGCTGGCGGGTGCTCTTCACGAGAACCACCGATCTTGTCCAGAAGCTGCAGGTGGCCCGCAGGGAACTGCAGCTCGAGGCCGCGATTGCGAAACTGGACAAGTTCGATCTAATCATCCTCGATGATCTCGCCTATGTCACCAAGGACCAGGCCGAAACCAGCGTTCTCTTCGAGCTGATCTCGGCGCGGTACGAGAGGCGGTCCATCATGATCACCGCCAATCAGCCCTTCGGCGAATGGAACAAGGTCTTCCCCGATCCGGCAATGACGCTCGCGGCCGTCGACAGGCTCGTCCACCATGCCACCATCTTCGAGATGAACGTGGAAAGCTACAGACGGCGGACGGCGATGGAGGCGAAACGGAAGAGAGGCAGGCCTGCCGCTTACGCGACAATCAACAATACACCGCTGATTGACGCGGAGCGACAAACAGCAGCCGAAGAAAATCTTGCCAGCGGCAATCACGATGATAACGTCACCGATGCCGCGACATAGAATCTCATCCTGATTGTCGCTGGCGTCTCACTCAGATTGACGCGCCATAGTCTGATGATCTTCGACGAAGAGGAGATCAGAGATGTCGAAACGGAAGCAGCTTTCGCCGGAGTTCAAGGCGAAGGTGGTGCTGGAAGCGCGAGAACAATCATGGGGATCAACCCCTCTCAGAGGTTTGCCGCAATCGTTGCCGCTTTCGTGTCGAAGCCATTAAAAACAAGCACTTAAATGCCAAACAATATGCTTTAGACCGACGCAACGCCGACTCATCCATATTTTCATTGAAAATCAGCAACTTAGATACAATCTGGCGCTGGCGCGCAAACAACTCAAAGGTATCAATCAGGGAAGATCCGTAAGTTTCGCCTCAGCGCAGGCACATCCGATTGCAAGCCGAAATGAAAAAACGGGCCCACAAAGGCCCGTTTCCAGAAAATCCCAGACCAATCGGCCTGCCCGCCGCGTATCAATCGGTGGTGGGGGTGGTGCTGGTTCCGGTTTCGTCATCGCTGACCACAACACCCAGCACCACAAGACCAGCCAGCGCGCCAGCCGCGGCACCAACGCTCAGACCGCCAAGCGCGCCGCCGAGTCCGACACCTGTGCCAACGCCAGCACCGGCGCCAACGCCTGCACCAGCACCCGCGCCAGCACCCGCGCCGCCGCCAGGTGCGGCTGCGGTCTGAGCGGAAACGGCAGTGGCCGAGGTCAGGGCTGCCAGGGTCAGGGCAGTCAGTAGATGTTTCATTGTCATACTCCTCTGGAGAACTTGGAAAGGGGCCCGTTACGGCCGACCTTAGGGGAGGCCTGCGTTCATTTCAACGCAGGGATTAGCTGCAAAATTGTTGAAATCCTCCTAGCGCCACCGATTTTTTGCCGCCGTTGCCGCAAAAGCGCGAAGACTCAACATAAAACAGCCTGGCTCACCGCCACAGCTGGCGAATGCGGATATACCCGACCTCCGGTCCGGCCCATTGCCGGGACTGCCAGACCTGGCTGTGACCTGGGCGAGAATCGATCCAGTAGTCATTGACCACCACGCCCCCCGCCCCCTCGCAGCGTTCCTGCAGGCGGCGGGTCGGATGGGTCAGCTCAACGATCTTTACCGGCTCGGGGCCAAGATCATGCAGGCTGCAGGCCAGCGTCAGCCGCGTCTGGCCGTTGCCCTTGTCCCGCAGCACATAGGTGCGCGCGCCCCCGCGCACGGGGCCGGCCTGGCCCGCTGCCGCCGGAACCGAGGCCGACAGCAGCCCGCCGCCAAGTCCGCGCGTGGCCGTCACCATGCCTTGGCGCAGCGCCAGCGAGACATTGTCCTGGGTGCGCCAGACCTCGATCCGGCCAGGGTGATCATCACTGCGGCTGAAGCTGCGGATCAGATAGGCCTTGGCATCCCGGTTCTCGATGGTGGCCTCGAGATAGGGCTGGGTCTCCTGGTCCAGCAGAGCCCGGGTCAGCTGCGCCGGCGGCGGCGGCGGGTTGCGGCGGCGCAGGACATACTGCCCCACCGCCTGCGCCACTTCCAGTTGGGCGGAGGGTTTTTCCGGACCGCGGGCACAGCCCGCCAGCACGAGGGCGGCAGCCAGCAGGGCCGCAGGGGCAAGACGGAGCATCATCATTCCCAGAACCTCGCGCGCTGGTCTTCCAGGCTCTTGCGGTGGGCCTCGCGCACCTGGCCATAAAGCCGGTCCGGCACCGAGACTTTCTGGCCGCCATCGCGCTGGGTCGGGCGGATGGTCAGCCCCAGGCTGGAGCGCGACGGCTTGCCCAGGAACCAGTCAACCGGAATGCTGAAACGGAAGCCCTTGTCAAAGGATCCCTCGCCGAAATCCTCGGCCGAGACATTGGTGAGGGTGAAGAAGGCGCCGACCAAAAACCCGTTGTTGAATTCCCGGTCGAGCGTGACGGTGCCACCGTAGTCGCCGGCCAGGTAGCGGCCCGCGTCCAGCTGCAACTGATAGCCCTTGCCCAGTTCAGCATAGGCCGAGGCATGGCCAGTGAAGGTCTTGTAATCGCGGAAGGAAAACCGCTGGTCGAAATCACGCTGGACGACGTAATTGGCTTCGACACCCAGGCCGAGGCGGCTGTTCACCGGCTTCCACAGCACTTCGCCCGAAACACCGCCATACATGCTTTCGAACAAACCTGCGGTGGTGCGGGCATAAAGGTCCCCCCCCGGTTTCCAGAACCGGCTGACATAGAGGCTTTCCAGGGTGGTGCCGTATTGGGCGTATTCCACCTGATCGGTGCGCACATGCGGCAGCACCGAGTTGGAGGCACGTCCGTCCTGCACGTTGCCCCAGATGCGTTGGCGGATGGCGCCGGCAATGCGCCAGCCCGGCGCCGGCGCATAAGAGGCCTTCAGATTCAGCCCCACATCCAGCCGGAACGGCTGGTCCGGATCGAAATAGGCGGGCTCGGTATAGGGGCCGATCGAGCTCGTGAAGGCCGGGTACAACTCGGCCGAGACAATCGCCTCCTGCGGCTGCGGACCCGCGTCATGTACCCCGCTGGCGGCAAACAGCGCATCCGCCGCCTCGGGAGAGAATTCCAGCGCCTCCAGGTCCGAGCGGCGCAGCTCGATGGCGGCCAGGCCGGTGCCACGGCGCACCGGCACCAGGCGGAAGGTCTCCACCGACGGCGGCAGGGTGCGGGCCAGGGCCCGGGCAGCCCGTCCCGCTGCCTGAGAGGCGGAGCGGTAGCGCGGGTTGCGATAGCGCAGCTCGGCCTCGGTGGCCTTGAGGGTAATGGATTCCAGCACCAGCCCCTCTGCCTTCAGCGCCTCGGCGGCAAGATCGCGGATTTTCTGTTTCTTGGGCACGCTGGCCGCCCAGTCCTGGCGCCAGTGCGCCTCCTCGGTGGCCCATTGGCTGCGCGGCGCGACGGGCTGCGATGCGGGCACCGCCATCGGGGTGGGCGGCTGGTTCGGGTTCAGCTGGATCTGCGCGGTGAACCCGACCTCGGAGCCATACAGATAATAGGCCCCCAGCCGCAGCCGGTCGGAATACTGGTATTCCACCCCGTAGTTGAGCGAGGACTTGCGCTCGAAGACGTTGGGCGCTCCGGTTTCCAGCGTGTAGGCATCGGAGGAATATTCCGCCTTCAGGCTCCAGCGATCATCGGGCTGCCATTCGAGGCCGGCAAAGGGCGCCACATCACCGCGGAACCACTGGTCGTAGGACAGCTCCCCGCCGGTATCGCCCCCGACAAAGGCCGGCCGCTGGCCGCCGGTGCTGGCGATCGCCCCATGGCTGCCCAGGCGGCCCCAGCCCAGGCCTGCGGTCACTTTCAGCCGCCCCGGGGTGCGGCCCCAGCCCAGGGCCGCGGCTTCAAATCGTTTGGTGGCGGTGAAATATTCCGCCGCGTAGACCCCGGTGCCGGCAAAATCCTGCAGCCCCATGGTGACCTCGGGCAGCCAGCGGCGCTCGCGCCAGAGCCGGGCCCGGACATCAAAGCCGCGGTCGTAATAGGTATCAAAGCCGGCAATTTGTGCGCCATTGGTCTGGATGCCGTTGTAGCGGAAGGAGGCCGACAGCCAGGGCAACGCCTGGAAGGTTATGTTGTAGCGCGAGGTGCCGCCGAACCAGGAATAGCTCACCGCGTATTGCCCGTCCGGCAGCATGTCGGCGCTTGGCATGTCGATGATGCCGGGGCTGCCATAGAAGTTGAGGCTGGGGGGCGGCAGCGGTTTCAGCCGCGGTGCGGCTTCGGCGGTGCCCGCAGCCGCGTCAGGGACATCACGGGTGATGTCGGGACGCTGTGCCTGGACGGCCGGGGCGGACAGGACCAGAAGCGCGGCGACGACGGCCTGAATCCGGGCGGAGCGCTGGAGGGGCTTGAAACGGATCACGGAACGCAAACTGCCTGTTGGAACGACCGGCTGACGCGCCGGTTTTGGTTGCTGCCTTGGGTTTTCGGCGCCCCCGCGGGGAGGGGCTGATCGCGGTTAGAACATGGATGGCCCGGCCGGATCAATCGCCCCGGCAGCCGCGCGCATGGTTTTTGCCGACAGTGCAGCGTCGCTGCCGCACATCACGCGCGTCCCGGCTACCGGAGCGAATCTTTCGCGGGCCGGGCGACACGGTGTCAGGAGGCCGCTTCCGGCGCGACGCGCTCCGAGGCCGGGCCATAGCCCTCGACCCAATGGCGGATCACCTGCAGCGCGGCGGCCTCGTCTCCGGCGGCAATCGCGCGCCGCAGGCTGCGCAGGCAGCCGGCCACCTCGATCTCCGACAGCACGGTTTCCCGGGCGCAGAAGATCTTCTGATGCCTGGTGTGGATCAGCTCCTCGCTCAGCGTCAGCTCCTCTTCCATCTTCTCGCCGGGGCGCAGGCCGATGATCTGGATCTCGATGTCCCCCTCCGGATTCTCGGCGTCCCGCACACTGTGGCCCGCGCTTTCGATCACCTGGCGCGCCAGCTGCAGGATCGGCACCGGCTCCCCCATGTCGAGCACGAAGACCTCGCCGCCCTGGGCCATGTCGCCCGCCTGCAGCACCAGCTGCACCGCCTCGCTGATGGTCATGAAGAACCGTTTCACATTGGGATCGGTGACGGTGACCGGTCCGCCGCGGCTGATCTGCTCCTGGAACAGGGGCACCACCGAGCCGGAGGAGCCCAGCACGTTGCCGAAGCGCACCATGGTAAAGACCGTCTTGCCACCAAACCGGGTGGCCAGATCCTGCACGATCAGCTCCGCCAGCCGTTTCGAGGCCCCCATCACATTGGCCGGGTTCACCGCCTTGTCCGAGGAGATCAGGATGAAGCGCTCGACCCCGACGCGGGCGGCGGCGCGGGCGAGGGTCTGGGTGCCGAAGACGTTGTTGGCCAGCCCGGGCAAGGGGTTCGCCTCGACCAGCGGCACATGTTTGTAGGCCGCCGCATGCAGCACCACCTGCACCTGGTGCTGGTGCAGCACCATGCGCACCTGACGCGGATCGGTGACCGAGCCCAGCACCGGCACCAGTTCGATGCCGCTGCCGGTGCCCTCGATCAGCTGGCTCAACTCCTGGTGGATGGTGTAAAGCGCCAGTTCCGACAGTTCGAACAGCACCAGTTTCGCGGGACGGCAGGTCAGCACCTGGCGGCAGAGCTCCGCTCCGATCGAGCCGCCGGCACCGGACACCAGCACCACCTTGCCCTTGTAGGCGCCGGCCGCGTCCTTCAGCGGCACATTGCGCGCCGCCCGCCCCAGAAAGGCCTGCGGGGCCACCGGCGTCAGCTTGTCGACCAGGGCTTCCTCGCCGACCAGCTGCGCAAAGGACGGCAGCGCCTGCACCTCCAGCCCCAGTTTCTGCAGCCGCTGGATGATCTGCGCCTGGCGCGGCTGGCTCTGCGAGGGCATCGCCAGGAGCACCCGTCGGATCTGGCGCGTCTGCACGATGTCCGCGATCCGCGCCGGGGCGTAGACCGGCAGCCCCACCAGGGTCAGCCCCTGCAGCGAGGTGTTGTCATCGGCAAAGGCGACCGGATCGATGCCGTCATGCGCCTTCAGCGCCTGCGCCAGCTGGGTGCCGGTGTTGCCGGCGCCATAGATCAGCACCCGGCAGCGCGGCTGGGCGCGGCGGTAGATCGCCAGCACCATCTGCAGCATCACCGCGCGGGACACCACCATGAACAGGAAATAGCAGATCGCAAATACAACGAAGGTGCCCTGCCCCAGGGCCGGGCCAAAGGTGGCCGCCAACAGCGCCAGCACCAGGGCGCTGGCCGCCGCCAGCAAGGCGCTCTGGGCCGCGGCATGACGTTCATAGGCATTGAGCTGCACCCGCGGCAGCCCCAGCCACAGCGCCAGCGCCGCGGTCGCTGCCAGCACATAGGGCAACACCGGCAGCAGCTGCCCCAGGGTGGCCAAGGGCGTGTCGGGCAATGGCTGCACCCCGAAGGTGAACAGCAACGCCAGCGGCAAGAGCAGCAGATCGACAGCGAGAAAAGCGTAGGATTTCTGCCTGCGCGACAGCCCGCTGATCAGATTGAACATGCCTGCTTTCAATTTCCGCATACGTCCCACTTGTTGCCTGTTTGCTCGAAACCCGTTTTACCGTTTCGCCAGCCCCTGCTGGCGCATAGCAGAAAACCGTGGAAACCAACATGCCACGATGCGCTGAAATCCAATGCGCGGCTCCTGAAACACAGATTCGAGCATACTCCGCTTTGCCGGTTCCACAAAACAGGCAAAGCGGAAACTCGCCGCCCGTCCCAGCGGCGCCTCTCGGCGATCCGTTCCGGCGGCAGCTCTCAGCCGCGGCGCAGGAAGATGTTGCCGATGGTCTGGAACACGATGGCAAAATCGAAACACATGCTCTGGTGACGCTGGTAGATCAGGTCCAGCCGCGCCTTCATCGGCACGCAAAGCCGCGAATAGACCGCATCGGTTTCCGCCGCGCTGGTGCAGCGCGCCAGCAACGCCGCCTCGTGGCGGTGATAGGTGATCGAGGCCAGGCCGGTCACGCCGGGGCGCGACTTCAGCACCTCGGCATAAAGCTCGGGATGCGCCTCGACATATTGGCGCAGCGGCGGGCGCGGGCCGACAAAGGACAGATCCCCCTTGAGGATGTTCCACAGCTGCGGGAACTCATCCAGCCGTTTCGAACGCAGCCAGGCGCCGGTGCGGGTGATCCGCGCGCGCTTGTCACCGCCCGACACGCCGGCATCGCGATCCACCACCGTCATGGTGCGCAGCTTCCACAGGGAAAACGACTGGTCCGGTGTCTTCATGCGCTCGGCGACGTAGAACAGCGGCCGCCCTTCCTTGAGCAGCAGCCAGCCCAGCAGCAGCAACAGCACCGGGCCAAGAAAGACAATCAGAAGACTGGCAAAGAACAGATCGAAAATACGTTTGCGCCAAGTCATCAGCGGCGGCTCTCCTCGGTGAAATGCGGGGCCAGGTCGCCCCATTCGGCGACCATCTGCGCCGGATCGGCCGTCTCCAGCGCAAAGGGCAGATACGCCGCAAGCAGGCGGCAGTCCAGCGCCACTTCGGCAATGGCCCCGGCAGCGGCCTGCTGCCAGGCAAAAGGGTGCCCGGCCGCGCGCAGCAGGGCGGCCATCTCCACCGGGCCGGGCTGCGCCAGGTTCAGCACCGGTGGCAGGTCCGGCGCCGCCAGCAAGGCCGCCAGCACCCGCGCCAGGCTGCGCGGGCCGATGTAGCTGCGCCGCGGGCTGCGCCCATCGGCCAGGCGATCCAGCGCAAAGCCCGGCCGCCAGCCGCCCAGAATGGCATCGAAACCGGCAATATTGCCGATCCGCAGCATCGTCACCGCCACGCCCAGCTCCGCCGCCAGCGCCGCGGCGCGCGTCTCCATCTCCGCCTTGGCCGCGCCATAGGCATTGGCGGGACGCAGCGTAGCCGTTTCTGCCAACAGCCCGCCTTGGGCACCGTAGACCGCCGCCGAGGAAGCCAGCAGTACCCGCGCCTGCGCCGCCGCCGCGGCGCGCACCGCCGCGAGGGCCAGCGCGACATGCGCCTGCATCGGTTCACTTCCGCGTCCCGGCACCGGCCCGGCCAGGCACAGGATCGTGGTCGCCCCGCGGGCCGCACGGCTGAGCGCGGCAGGCTCTGCCAGCGGGTCCAGCACATGCCAGCTGTCCGCCCAGGTGTCCGCCGTCGCGCCCTGCGCCTGCGGCGCGCGGCGGCGCTGCAGGCGCAGCGCCATCCCCTCTGGCGGGCACAGCTGCAACAGCTGCCCGATCCGCCCTGTTGCCCCCAGAACCAAAACCGCGGGTTTTGTCATCTCACGCTGCCCGTTCCTGTTGACCCTCTGCTCCAGCCCAGTATCCTTTGCGCCAACAAAAATCAAAGCGCTTCCCGAGGCGCGCCAGCCCTGCCCCGGACCCCGTGCCGGGCTTTCAATGACAGGCTCCCGATGCTGAAATTTCTTTTCTGGTTCGCTGCTGCTGCCAGCCTGACCCTTCTGCCCGCAGCCTGTTCCCGCCTGCCCGGAGGCGCCCCCGCCAGCGAGGAAATCCTGAAGCAATCCGGCGAGGCGGATGCCGATTTCGCCTTCTACCGGGTGAACCGGGCGCTGTTGCCGGTGGTCGCGACCTGGCCCGGCACCGGCAAGCAGGAGCGGCTGCGCTGGCTGCCGGGGCACCAGGGCGCAAAGACCCAGATCATCCAGCCCGGCGACCAGCTGACCCTCAGCATCTGGGACAGCAACGACAATTCGCTGCTCACCACCGGCGAGCAGAAGATGGTGCAGCTTCAGGACATGAAAGTGGCCTCCAACGGCACCATCTTCATGCCCTATGTCGGCGATGTGAACGTGCGCGGCCTGACGCCGGACCTGGCGCGGCGCAAGCTGCAGGAAGCCCTGGAGCCGGTGGTGCCATCCGCCCAGGTGCAGCTGGCGATGGCCGAGGGGCGCGGCAATTCGGTGGACCTGGTCTCCGGTGTTGCCAATCCCGGCACCTACCCGATGCCCGACCGCAACTACACGGTGATGGGGCTGATCGCGGCCGGCGGCGGCATCAGCCCGACCCTCAACAACCCGCAGATCCGGCTGGTGCGTGGCCAGAACATCTATGGCACCTCGGTCGAGCGGCTGCTGGACAACCCGCGCCTGGACACGCTGCTGCGCGGCGGCGACCGGGTCTTCGTCGAGGAGGACTCGCGCTATTTCCTGTCCTTCGGCGCCACCGGCAAGGAAGATCTGCATATCTTCACCAAGGACGAGATGTCGGCGATGGACGCGATGTCAGTGGCTGGCGGCTTCCAGGACGGCAAGGCCGACCCGAAGGGGCTGTTGATCCTGCGCGAATACCCGGCCTCGGCGATCGCACCGGGCCAGCGCGGGCCGCGCCAGCAGCGGGTGGTGTTCTCGCTGGATCTCACCTCCGCCGACGGGCTGTTCTCGGCGCGCCAGTTCCAGATCAACCCCGGCGACCTGGTCATGGCGACAGAATCGCCGATCAACGACGCGCTGACGATCTCCAACATCTTCGGCAACTTTTTCGGCGTCTTCAGCCGCGCCGGGATCATCGAATAAGGCACGCCTCAGCCGGGCTTGTGCGGCGGGTTCCACGCCCGCAGCGCAGCCCCGGTGCGGCGTCGCGCCCTGCCCTTGCCGGGGATTTTTCACAAATGTTCGGCAAAGGGCGAAATTTCGCCACATCCTCTGCCAGCCGTCTGCGCAAGACTTTCTTAACCCACCTTCAACGCCTGTTAACGCTTTGGAGGTCCGCCCATGCTGGCACAGAAAATCGCATCAGCCGCAGCAACTCTCTGGAACCCCCGCCGCCCGCTTCGTTTTCCGATGGCGCGCACCGCAGCCTTGCTTGGCCTGGCGCTACTTCCCGCCACGTCACATGCCGGGCAGGCCTATGTGGTGGGCAGCGACCGCGGTGGCTACCTGCATGACCGACTGGTCGAGCTGAACAAGCTGCAGCGGGACAACGTGCAGGTCGAGATTCGCGGCCGGGTCTGCTACTCCACCTGCACCATGTTCCTCGGCCTGCCGGGGGCCTGCGTGGACCCCAACACCACTTTCGGCTTCCATGGCCCCTCGCAAAGTGGCCGACGCCTGGCGCAGAAGGATTTCGACTATTTCAGCCAGGTGATGGCGCAATATTACCCCCACCCTTTGCGAGAGTGGTTCCTGTCCGAAGGCCGCAACCGGCTCTCCGGGGTCTACAAGGTCAAAGGCAGTCAGCTGATCAGCATGGGAGTCCCCGCCTGCACATCCGCCTGAGCCGCCACCGCCCCGTCAAGTGTCGGCGGAAGGCGGCGACACCTCCGACGGCGCGGCGGCCAGCGCCGCGGTCTCCGGGGTCGAGGCGCGGGCCAGCGGCTTGGCCTGGAAGGCGATCTTGTCCGCTGCCGCCACCGGCGGCGCGATCCACAGCCGCAGCAGGCCGAACAGGATGAGCGTCACATGCGCCGCCCCGGTCACCGCAAACAGCGCCGCCGCCCCCAGCGCGCTCATCGCGAAACCGGCCGCCGCCGGGCCGATGATGGAGCCGATGCCGAACACCAGCAGCAGCCCGCCGCTGACCTGGATGAAGGATCCCGGCTCGGCGTGGTCATTGGCATGGGCGGCGATCACCGGATACATCGAGAACACCGCCGCGCCGAACAGCGCCGACAGCAGCAGCGCCAGCTGCGGCTGCGTCACCCCGGCCAGCAGGAACAGCGCATCGGCCACCACCGCCGCCGCGGTGATCGCCAGCAGCACCTTGCGCCGGTCGAACCTGTCGGAGGCGATGCCGACCGGGATCTGGCTGGCGGCGCCGGCCAGGATCGGCAGGCTTGCAAACAACGCGATCGCCTCCAGCTCCATGCCGATCCGCGCCGCATAGACCGCCGCCAGCGTGCCGAAGGCGGCATTGGAAATCCCCACCATCAGCACCGCGAACACCGCGATCGGCGAGTTGCGCCACAGCTGCGGCAGGTCCAGCGACACCCGGGTCAGCGGCCGCGGCGTTGAGGTGGCGCTGATCGCGGTCGGCAGCAGCGCCAGGCAATAGACCATCGCCGCCAGCACGAAGAAGAAAAAGCCGCTGGCATCGCCCAGCGTCAGCACCATCTGCCCGGCCGTGGTCGCCGCCAGGTTGACCATCGTGTAGATGCCGAAGACCCGCCCCCGCGAGGCGGCGTCGGAGCGCTCGTTCAGCCAGCTCTCGACGATCATCGCCGCGCCCGCAAAGCAGAAGCCGGACGCCGCCCGCACCGGGATCCAGACCCAGGGCGTCATCATCAGCAGCGACAGCAGCACCGCGATGGCGGCGATCGCGCACATCGCGCCAAAGGCGCGGATGTGGCCGACCCGTGCCACCATCGCCGGGGTGCGCAGGCAGCCGATCACATAGCCCACCGCCCAGCCGGTGCCCAGCAGGCCAAGCGCCGCCGCGCTGAAGCCCTCGGCCTCGCCGCGGATCGGCAGGATCAGGCTGTTCACCCCGCCTGCAAACAGCAGGAAGGCAGAACCCAGCAGCAGGGCGGTCAGGGGAAGCAGGCTTTTTACCATGGGAATACGTCAGGTTGAAAGGATCACGGACGGCCGCTGATAATCCGCAAAACCCTCCGCAGGCAATCCGTGTTCCACCAGCACCAGCGCATAGCTGCCATGCCAAACCGCAAGGGGCTACTTCAGCCGCCGCTCGAGGTAGGCACCATAGGCGTTCTTGGCGAATTTCTCTGCCCGCGCCTGCAGCTGGCCGTCATCGATCCAGCCCTGCTCATGGGCGATTTCCTCGGGGCAGCCGGTCTGCAGCCCCTGGCGTTCCTGCAGGGTGCGCACGAAATTGCCCGCGTCCAACAAGGAGCCATGGGTGCCGGTGTCCAGCCAGGCATAGCCGCGGCCCATGGTCTCGACCCGCAGGCTGCCGTCGTTCAGGTAGCTTTGCAAAAGATCGGTGATCTCCAGCTCGCCGCGCGGGCTGGGCTGCACCTTGCGGGCGCGCTGCGGTGCCGACCCATCGAGGAAATACAGCCCCGTCACCGCGTAGTTCGAGGGCGGCACGGCCGGCTTCTCGATGATCTCGCGGGCGGTGCCGTCGGCGTTGAAATCCACCACCCCGTAGCGTTCCGGGTCGGCCACGTGGTAGCCGAAGACGGTGCCGCCCGCGGCCTGCGCATCCGCCGCCGCCAGCAGCTTGGGCAGCCCGTGGCCAAAGAAGATGTTGTCGCCCAGCACCAGCGCCGAAGGGCTGCCGTCCAAAAAGTCCTCGGCCAGGATGAAGGCCTGCGCCAGCCCGTCCGGCGAGGGCTGCACCACATAGGTGAGCGAGATCCCCCACTGGCTGCCGTCACCCAGCAGGCGGATGAACTGCTCCTGGTCCTGCGGCGTGGTGATGATGCAGATCTCGCGGATCCCCGCCAGCATCAGCACGGACAGCGGGTAATAGATCATCGGCTTGTCATAGAGCGGCAAGAGCTGCTTGGAGACCGCCATGGTGATCGGATAGAGCCGGGTACCCGATCCGCCCGCCAGGATGATGCCTTTTCTGCCGGAAACCGGTCCTGCGCCGGGCTTGCTCTCTGTCATGCGATCTCTCCCAGATCTTTCAGAATATCCTTGAGGCCCAGCCGCCAGTCAGGCTGCGACAGGCCGAAAACAGTCTCTAACGTGGTGCAATCGAGCCGGGAATTCAGCGGCCGTGCCGCCGGGGTGGGATAGGCGGTGGTGGGAATATCCTCCACCGCGCAGTCCACGCCCGCCTGGGCAAAGATCTCGCGGGCGAAATCCGCCCAGCTGGTCTGCGGCGCGCCGGCCAGGTGGTAGGTGCCGGATTTTGCCGGATCCTGCGCCAGCTGCCGGGCGATCTCCAGGCAGGCGGCGGCAATGGCGCGCGCCGGTGTCGGCGCGCCGGTCTGATCCGCCACGATGGTCAGCCGCTCGCGGTCCCGCCCCAGCCGCAGCATGGTTTTCACGAAATTATTGCCATGGGCCGAGACCACCCAGGAGGTGCGCAGGATCGCATGCACCCCGCCCGCCGCGCGCACCGCGTCCTCGCCCGCCAGTTTCGAGCGGCCATAGGCGTTCAGGGGGCCGGGCGCATCCCCGGGCTGCCACGGCGCTTCACCGCTGCCGTCGAACACGTAGTCGGTGGAGACGGTGACAAAGGGAATGCCCAGTTCCGCGCAGGCCACCGCCATCGCACCGGGGGCGGCGCCGTTGACCACCTGGGCCAGCGCCTCTTCTTCCTCGGCGCGGTCCACGGCCGTGTAGGCGGCGGCATTGATCACCATCTGCGGCTGCGCCGCGCGGATCGCGGCGGCGCAGGCCGCCGGGTGGCTCAGATCCGCCTGATCGCGGCCGAGGCAGGCGACGCCCTGATGCGCCGCCAGTTCCCGCGCCAGCTGGCCGGTCTTGCCGAATACGAGAATGGTCATGCCTGCGCTCCTTTCCACGACAGAGGGATGTGCCTGCCCGGGGCGGGCAGGTGCATCCCGGGCCGCTGCGCGCCCCGGGGGTGTCTGTTCTGCCCCGTCACGTCCCGGTGCCCAGCCGCTGGCCAACGCCCTCGCGGTCCTGCAGCGCGCGCCACCAGGCCTCATTGTCGAGATACCACTGCACGGTCTTCTCCAGCCCCTCCTCGACAGTCACGGACGGCCGCCAGCCCAGCTCCTCGCGGATGCGGGAGGGGTCGATCGCGTAGCGCGCGTCATGGCCCGGGCGGTCGGTCACGAAGGTGATCTGCTCCTTGTAGGATTTGCCATCCGCACGCCGGCGTTTCTGGTCGAGAATCTCGCAAAGAGTGTTCACCAGTTCCAGGTTGGTGCGCTCGTTCTCGCCGCCGATGTTGTAGCTGCGCCCCAGCGCGCCCTTTTGCACCACCAGCAAGAGCGCATCGGCGTGATCCTCGACATAAAGCCAGTCGCGCACGTTGGAGCCGTCGCCGTAGATCGGCAGCGGCTTGCCCGCCAGCGCATTGAGGATCACCACCGGGATGAGCTTTTCGGGGAAGTGGTAGGGGCCGTAGTTGTTGGAACAGTTGGTGAGCACCACCGGCAGCCCGTAGGTCTCGTGCCAGGCCCGCACCAGGTGGTCGGACGCGGCCTTGGAGGCCGAATAGGGCGAGCGCGGATCGTAGGCGGTCTCCTCGGTGAACATCACCGCGGGGTCGGCGGGCAGGCTGCCATAAACCTCATCGGTGGAGATATGGTGGAAGCGGAAGGCTTCCGGCTTGCCCGCCTGCACCCAGTATTTCCGCGCCGCTTCCAGCATATTAAAGGTGCCGGTGATATTGGTCTCGATGAAATCACCGGGCCCGTCGATCGAGCGGTCGACGTGGCTCTCGGCGGCCAGATGCATCACCGCGTCGGGCTGGTGGCGCTCAAAAACAGTGTCTAACGCGGCGCGGTCGCGGATATCGACCTGCTCAAAGGCATACGCCGGGCTGTCCGCCACCTCGGCCACATTGTCGAGGCAGGCGGCATAGGTGAGCGCATCCAGGTTCACCACCTGGTGGCCGCGCTGGATCGCCAGCCGCACCACCGCCGATCCGATAAAACCGGCGCCGCCAGTCACAAGAAGCTTCATCTCTTATCCTTCCCAGGTGAAGGGGCTGTCAAAATCGGCCAGCCGCGGCGCCGCGGCGTCCTTCTCCGACAGCACCGGCGTGCCCGCAAACCCCCAGTCGATGCCGCAGCTGTCCCAGGCCACGGCACCGTCGCATTCGGGCGCGTAATAATCGGTGCATTTATAGATGATCTCGGTGTCGGGGGCGCGGGTGATGAACCCATGCAAAAACCCCTTGGGCACCAGGAGCTGCTTGCCGTTTTCCGGCGTCAGCTCGAGGCCGAACCAGTTGCCGTAACTGGGCGAGCCCTTGCGGATGTCCACCGCCACGTCGAACAGCGCGCCGCGGCCACAGCGCACCAGCTTGTCCTGGGCATGGGGCGGCGCCTGGAAATGCAGGCCGCGCAAAATGCCCGGCGCCACCGACAGCGAGTGGTTGTCCTGCACGAAATCCAGATCAATCCCGGCCTCCTGCATCCGCCGCCGACTCCAGCTCTCGCTGAAAAAACCGCGCTCGTCGCCAAACCGCGCCGGGGTCACCACCTTCAGCCCCGGCAATCCTGTCTCTTCTATCTTCATCGCTTGCGCCCCAAATTTCCGGCAGCTGCCTTTTGCACACTCCTACGTCGGCACAGGCAGCGGCGCAACAGAGTGACGGCAAGCCGCCGCGCAGCCCTTGCGCAACAGCGCGCGACCCGGCAATCCTGCTGCCATGAAAATTCTGTTTGTGCACCAGAACATGCCCGGCCAGTACCGGGAGCTGGCCCCCTGGCTGGCAGCCCAGGGCGGCCATGAGATCGTCTTTCTGACCCAGCGCAACGATGTCCATCTGCCGGGCATCAAGACCGCCACCTACAAACCCTTTCACAGCCCGGACAAGGACGCCTTCGGCCTCAGCCGCGACTGGGAGGCGGCGGCGGGCGCAGGGCTGGGGGCGGCGCTGGCGGCGCGGCAGCTGCGGGATGCGGGATTTACCCCGGACATCATCATCGGCCACACCGGCTGGGGCGAGCTGTTGTACATGAAAGACCCCTACCCGGATGTGCCGATCATCGGCTTCTTTGAATATTTCTACCGCACCAGCGGCGGCCTGGTGGGGTTTGACCCGGAGAACCCGGCCAACGACCAGGCCTATTTCTTCGCCGAATCCCGCAACGCGGTGCCCTATGTCAGCATCGAGCAGGTCGACCTCGGCCATGTGCCCACCGCCTGGCAGCGCGACCGCTTCCCGGCCTCCTTCCACGACCGCATGTATCTCTGCCATGACGGCATCCGCGCCGACCGGCTC
Source organism: Leisingera sp. XS_AS12 (assembly GCF_041224635.1). Taxonomy (NCBI): domain Bacteria; kingdom Pseudomonadati; phylum Pseudomonadota; class Alphaproteobacteria; order Rhodobacterales; family Roseobacteraceae; genus Leisingera; species Leisingera sp. XS_AS12. Next base: position 49,214 of record NZ_JBGFGM010000120.1, on the reverse strand, counting down.
GGCCCCGACCCCAAGGCCAGCATCGGGCTGGGGCGGCTCGGGCGCGCGCTCACCGGCGAGGACGAGGTGGTCACCTATATCGCCCGCAACATGGAACGCGCCCGCGGCTTTCACATCATGATGCGCGCGCTGCCGCGCCTTCAGGCGCAGCGCCCCAATGCGCGCGTGCTGATGATCGGCGGCAATGACACCTCCTATGGCGCCGAAAGCAAGCACCCCGGGGGCTTGCGCGGCGAGATGGAGGAGGAGCTCGGCGACAGCGTCGACTGGAGCCGGGTGCATTTCCTCGGCAAGGTGCCCTACCCGGATCTCTGCCGCATCATCCAGCTGAGCTCCTGCCACATCTATCTCACCATGCCCTTCGTGCTGAGCTGGTCGCTCCTGGAGGCGATGGCGATGCAGGCGACGGTGGTGGGCGCCGACGTGGCCCCGGTGCGCGAGGCGATCAGCCACGGCGAGACCGGCCTGCTGGTGGATTTCTTCAGCCCGGAAAAACTGGCCGACCAGGTGGCGGATGTGCTCGCCAACCCCGGCGATTACGCCCACCTGGGGCCAAATGCCCGTGCCCATGTGCTGGGAAAATACGATTTCCTCAGCCGCTGCCTGCCAGAGCATATCGCCCGGATCAATTCACTCGTACCTCAGGCGCGGCATATCGAGATCTAACCGGCAGCACCGCAGATCACCGTCCGGGCCACGCCACGGCGCCCCGGGATTCGAACCGGAAACGCCGCGCAACAGGGTCTAACTAGGGGAAATTTCCGGCGACCGCCCCGGTGGGCGCGCCGGACCACTGGCGCGCGCGGGTCCCGCGGCGGCGGATCCCCGCGCCTCGGGCGGATGATTTCAGGGAACGGCAGCGGGGGGCGGCGCGTTTGTCCGTCACGGGCCAGCAACGGCCCGTTGTTGTCAGACCAAAGGAGCACCCCGCGTCCAGCCCCCGGCGCCGTGACCCCTGCCGGATTGCCCCGCCCCCCGGCGCGCGCCGCCCCGGCCTGTCACGCACAAGCGTTTGGTGCCCCTGCCCCGACCCCGCCCCACGGGCGCAACCTGTCAGAGAGGATCAACTCATGAAGACGCTGAACGACGTGTTCCTGCACACCCTTCAGGACATCTACTACGCCGAAAACAAGCTCGTGAAATCGCTGCCCGAGGTTCGGGAAGCGGCCAATGGCAAGCCGCTGAAGGATGCCATCGACGAGCATCTGGAAGAGACCAAGGGCCAGGTCGAGACGCTGAAGAAAGTGTTCAAATCCCTCGGCGAGGAACCCTCGGGCGAGAAATGCGATGCCATCGAGGGGCTGATCAAGGAAACCGAAGGGCTGATGAAGGAAGCCACCGGCGACGGCAAGAACGCCGCGTTGATCGCCGCCTGCCAGGCGGTCGAGCATTACGAGATCGCCCGCTACGGGACCTTGCGCGAATGGGCCAAGGAGCTGGGCCACGAAGAAGCGCATGACCTGCTGACCTCCATCCTCGACCAGGAAAAGGCGGCCAACAGCAAGCTCACCCACCTGGCGATCTCGAAGATCAACTGATCCTCGATCACCTAGGCCTGCGCGGCCCGAGCAGCGGCTCTCAGGCCCCTCTGCGCGCAGGCTCATCAGACTGGCCCATCAGGATGCCGCGGCCCGCTGTCGGGCCGCGGTCGTGTGCCCGGCGTGCAGCCGGATCCCGCGGCCTCTCCCTTCCCGGGCCCGGCCTCCCGGTGGTGGCCTGCCGCTCCGGGCGGGTCCGGGCTAATGGGTGGTTGGTGGTGACAGCCGCTCCGAGGCCCACAGCGCGGCCTGGGTGCGGTTCTTGGCGCCGATCTTGCGGAAGCAGGTGCGCAGGTGCACTTTCACCGTCGCCTCGCAGATGCCCAGCTCGTTGGCGATGCTCTTGTTGGTGGCGCCTTCGGTCAGCTTGGCCAGCACCAGCTGCTCGCGGTCCGACAGCCCATGGCCGCCGCGCGACGCCCCGTTCGTCTCTCTCTCCGGGGCCGCCGGGCCGCTGCGACAGGGGGTGGTGTCGGTGGGCTGCGGGTTACCTGCCGAGTTGCCGAGCTTGTCCTCGAGCGCGCAGTCCGGCAGCACGATGCGATAGCCATCCTGCACAACCTGCACGGCGGCGATCAGCGCATCGGCGGATTTGCGTTCCGGGATCACCGCCTCGGCGTAGCGGCTGAAGCCCGCCTGCACCGGCGGCGGGCAATCATCGCCGGTGATCAGGATCAGATGCACCGCGCCGTTGCGGGCGCGAAACCCCTGCAGCGCCGCCTCCAGCCCGGCGCCGGTGTCGTGGCTGTAAAAAAGAACCAGGTCCTGCTGCGGCAGCGGTGGCAGCTCCGCCAGGGTGCCGCAGCACTGTCCGGTGTCATAATCATGTGCTTCACAGATGGTCAGAAACATGTCCCTGAGAAGCCTGCTTTCCCCCACGATGTGAACAGGCATAAAAAAACTCCTTTACTCGTAACACGGTCGGACTGCAGTCCGGCCCGTCCCCCAGGAGCGCTGTTATGCCAGCCGCCCGCCCCCGCGGCCCGGCTGTTCTGCGCAATGCGTCCACGCTCCCTGGAACTCCCTTTCCCAGCTGCTGCCCAGTGCCCCGGCACCGCCGGAGCAGTGCCGTTTCCGGATCGTGACAAAAAAAGAACACGCCTGGAAAAAACAGAACGGGCCGGGCCGCGCAGATGGGTGCTCAAACACTTCTGGTGCGCATTGCGGTGAATAAACCCTAGCGAATCTATCCTTTATTGTTAAGAAACTTCGCCTCCCGGCGCCGGGCTTTTTCCCCCTTCGGCCCGGGGCCCGGCGCAAGAACCGGGGTAGTGCCTTGTTTTCACGGGCAATCCGCGCGGGGCCGCCACGGAGCGCACAATTGTGGCAAAAGTGGAAACGCAATGTTTCGGCGACATCTTCGCAATTCTAGGCAAAGTCTATTTGCGTTTCGGACAACTTCTAGGGCGTAGAATCGTGCGCTCTGCCGACCCCGGAATACCCCCATGGTAGTAATCCCCCAGCCCGGCGGCACGGCTGCCTGCCGCCGCCTCTGCCTTCGGCGTACCCCCTCTGCCCGGTTTGCCCTTCGGGCCACCGTGCTACCTTGGGGATATTCATTATGTCATGCCGGGGGGCAACATGGTTGTGTTGAATGGAACCGTCGCACAGACGGGCAGTTTGGTATACTCGAAAGCACTTCAACGACAGATCTCTTCTCTAACACAGGTTGCATTGGTGCAGCCCGGCCACCGGCGGGCCCCGGTGCTGACCAGCGCCGAACCGCTGGGAGGCGCCTGCCCGGACAGCGCCGGGGCGGCGCTGCGACGGCTGTTGCACCCCGGTGCCGCCGGACAGTTGCAGCGGCGTCAGCCCGGAGGCCGCGCCGCGCATATGCTGGCAACCCGGCTGCCCCAGGCGCTGGCCGACCAGCTGCTGACGGCCCCCGGCTGGGCGCTGTTTTCCCATGGTTTCGAAGACGGCAGCGAGGATCTGATCGCGCTGCACCTGGATGGCGGTCCGCATGACGGCCATTGCGGCGACATCCTGCAGGCGATCTGGCCGGTGCTGCGCGAGGACACGCTGCGCGCGCTCGCAGGCGAGACCCAGGCGGCGGTGACCAGCGCGCTGCTGTGGACCATCTCCAAGAAGACCGACGCGGCGGTGCTGGTGCTGGATGGCGCCGGGCAGCTGCTGCATTGCAATGAATCCGGCCGCGACATGCTCGACGCCGGCGATCTGCTCAGCGACAGCGGCGGGCGGCTCAGCTGTGCCAGACCGGGCGAGACCGCCGGGTTCTACGCGGCGGTGGCCGAATGCGCCCGCTCGCGCCGGGGCCCGGCCACCGGCCCGCGCGAGCTGATCCTGTTCCTCGAGGACCGCCACAGCGGCATGCGGCTGCCGGTGTCGCTGACCCGCTATCGCTGCGGCGGCGCCGACCAGCCGCTGGTGGTGGCGATCCTGCCACGCCAGCCCGACCGCCGCCGCATCGAGATGCTGGCCCAGAAGATGGGGCTGTCGCCCTGCGAGGCGCGGGTGGCGGCGCTGATCCAGCTCGGGCTGACCAACCGCGAGGCGGCGCATATCGCCGGCCTCAAGGAGCAGACCTTCAACACCTATGCCAAGCGGGTGCTGGCCAAGATGCAGGTCGGCGGCCGCGCCGAGATGGCGCAGCGGCTGACCTGGCAGGCCTCGCTGGGGAGAGCGTCATGAACAAGCTGACGCTCGAAGCCCCGGTGCAGGGCCCGCCGGCCCCGGCCGGAAGCCCCGCCGCTGCCGCCGCCGCCACCTCGGCTGCGGCCACCCCGCCCTCAGGCCCGCCCGGCCCGACCGGCGCACCGCAGCCCCGCGACACCGCGCCCGCGGCGCAGCCCGTGGAGACGACCACCGGACAAGCACGGGCGCAAAGCCCGGATACGACTGCAAAGCAGCCGCGCGCGCAGCGCCCGGTCGACGCGGCCGACGCGGCGGAGGGCCAGCCGCCGCAGCCGGAGCGCCGCGCCGAGCCGCCGCGGCTCAGCGCCGCGGTGCTGGCGCAGATCGGCACCGCGTTGCGCCAGGGCGGCGGCGACGCCCTGCCGCTGGCCACCCAGGCCGACCTGGTGGCGCTGCACAAGCGCATCGCCGAGATGTTCACCACCCTCAACGACGGGCTGGGGACGCAGCAGGCCGCCAAGGCGGCCGCCGATCGCAGCGCGCTCAGCGCCCGCATCGACCAGCTGGAAGAGGCGGTGAACCGGATGGAAGGGGCGCTCCGCATCGAATTCGAACCGGTCCTGAAGGCTGCGGTCACCGAGGCGCTGGCGCAGGCGGCGCCGAGACCGCGCCGTCGCTGGCGGGGGGCGCTGGCGGCAGCGCTTCTAGCGGGTGCGGCGCTGATGGCCGGCGCCTGGTACCACGCGCCGCTGCTGGAGGCAGCACAGGACCTTGGCCAGCTGCTGGCCGACGGGCAGCTGATCTGGCGCGACGGCGCCAGATAAAGCCCTGAATTTGTCCCCATTTGGGGGCAGCGCAGACCCGGTATCTGGGCTGCAATACCACCGGAAGGCATTGTTTCGCCTTTTTGCGCCAGCCGCAGTCCGCGGTCGCGGCGCAGGCGGGGGACGGAACGGGCAGCCGCCCGCAGCCCGGCCCCACAGAGTTAACGAGGAGGAAGTTTACCATGGGTAAGAAGGACTTTAACCCCGATTGGGATGTCTGTGACCCGACCTGCGATATCCGGTTCAGCGACAACAAGTTCGATCCCGACTACAACGACGGCACCACCGAATGGGGCGGCACCGACGGCAATGTGATCGATCTCAACGATCACGACGCCGGCGACAATGCCTCGGCCGGCCACGGCGATGACGCGATCTACGGCAACGAGCGCAACAACCGCCTCGATGGCGAAGAGGGCCAGGATTACATCGAAGGCCAGAACGGCCATGATGAAATCTATGGCGGCTCCGGCAATGACTACCTGTTCGGCGGCAACGCCGATGGCATCGGCAACCCGGCCGATCCCCGCGATGACGGCGACGACTGGATCGACGGCGAGGAAGGCTGCGACTACATCGACGGCGAGACCGGCAATGACACGCTGCTGGGCGGCGAGAACATCGACAGCGTGTTCGGCGGCACCGGCGACGACGTGATTTTCGGCGACGAAGGCGGCCTCGGCGACGGCAGCGGTGATGGCGGCGACTACCTCTATGGTGAGCTCGGCGACGACTGCATGGACGGCGAAGGCGGCGACGACTGGATGTGGGGCGACATGGGCCAGTCCGGCGAAACCGCGCAGGACGGCGACGACACCATGTACGGCCGCGGCGGCGATGACCGCATGAACGGCCAGGGCGGCAACGACCGCATGGCCGGCGGCCTCGGCGATGACCTGGTCATCGGCGGCAGCGGTGACGACGAGATGTTCGGTGACGAGCGCCAGTCGCAGAACGATGACCTCGACTTCGGCGCCGACAGCGGCACCGGCAACAAGGACGAGCAGGTCGACGGCGACGACTGCATGCTGGGTGGTGACGGCAACGACACCATGGACGGCCAGGGCGGCAATGACACCATGTTCGGTGAAGCCGACAACGACCTGATGCAGGGTGGCCGCGGCGACGACCTGATGGATGGCGGCGCAGGCCGCGATGACGTCAACGGTGGCGCCGGTCATGACACCATGCGCGGTGGATCCAACAACGACGTGCTCGAAGGCGGTGCCCAGGGCGACCTGATCTTCGGCGACAGCGGCACCAACCTCGGCGACGATGGCCATGGCTACAACATCGACTGGGATTGCTGCGACGACGACGAGGACAGCCCGCAAGCGACGCTGCATGCCGATACCGCCGGTCTGAAAGAGGTCGACTGCCCCGATTGCTACACGCCCGAAGATGGCGGCGAGGACGGCAATGACCGCATCCGCGGCGGCTCCGGCAATGACACCATGTTCGGCGAGGGCGGCAATGACGTCATCATCGGCGGGCGCGGTCATGACCACGGCCATGGCGGCGACGGCAACGACCGGCTCTCCGGCCGCAAGGGCAATGACGTGCTCGACGGCGACGAGGGGGACGACTGCGTCAAGGGCGATGCCGGCAATGACACGCTTTATGGCGACAATGGCAACGACACCCTGAAAGGGGGCGATGACCATGACCGGCTCTTCGGCGAGAACGGCCGGGACAAGCTGTACGGGAATGACGGCAACGACACCATGTACGGTGGCGAGGGGCGCGACAAGCTCTGCGGCGGCGATGGCAATGACGTCGGTCACGGCGGCAATGGCAACGACACCGTCAAGGGCAACGATGGCGACGACTTCCTCGACGGCAACGATGGCGAGGACCTGGTCCATGGCGGCAACGGCAAGGACGTGCTGCAGGGTGGCGAAGGCAATGACACGCTGAACGGCGATGCCGACCGCGACTGCCTCTATGGCGAGAACGGCGATGACCTCCTCGACGGTGGCACCGGCGGTGACTTCCTCGATGGCGGCGACGGCAACGACACGCTGTTCGGCGGGGCCGGTGACTACAATGACTGGCTGAAAGGCGGCGCAGGCGATGATTGCCTCACCGGCGGCGACGGCAAGGATGTCTTCATCATCGACCTGATCTGGGATGGCAGCAGCTTCTCCTCCACCGATGGCAACGACACCATCAAGGACATGGATATCGACCAGGATCACGACGTGGTGCTGTTCCGTGTCACCAATGTGGGCGGTGGCCTGGGAACCTCGGCGCAGGATGCCTTTGCCGCATTGGACGGCGGCGGCGCCACCGTCACCGACAATGGCACCGACACGCTGATCAGCGCAGGCGGCGCCACGGTGAACATCCTCGGCCTGACCGGCCGCGAGGCTCCGTTCACCTCGCTCGGCCAGGACGCGATCCCGATCGGCGGCGTGGGCATCAACGCGGTGACCACCGGCGATGCCGGATCCTACGAGGCGATCCGGGTGCTGACCTCGGACACCGGCTTTGACGACAGCTACGTCAACATCTGGGGTCCGGAAGCCGTCTGAGCCATAGGAACGGCGGATCCGGGGGAAACCCCGGGCCCGCCCAGCCCTGGTTCAGGACAGCGATTTGGTCCCCGGCCAAGGATTGCATCCTTGGACCAGGGCGCTGTTCTCCAGATTTCACAACTTCACTTCGTGCAGCCGGGGGGCTACGACAATGAAGGTAAAACGGGTATTTGACGGGCAACGGGGGGTGCTTGCCGCCATTTTCACGGCCAGCATCTTTGTAAATCTCCTTGTCCTGACAGCGCCGCTCTACATGCTGCAACTGTTTGCCCGGGTCATGGCCTCGGGCAGCATTCCAACCTTGATAGCCCTGACCACCGGCGCCGCAATCGCGCTGGTGTTCTTCTTTCTGTTCGACATGATCCGCCAGCGCCTGGTGGCGCGGCTCGGATCCCGCCTCGAGGCGCGGCTCAGCCCGGCCGTGCTGGAGGGCATGATCGACACCCCGCTGCCGCCCGCGCTGGCGCGCTCCGAGCCGATCCGCGACATCCAGGACCTGCGGGGCTTCGTCACCAGCCCGGTGTTCCTGGCGCTGCTGGACGCGCCCTGGTCGCTGGTCTTCCTGGCGCTGATCTTCCTGTTCAGCCCGGTGCTGGGGCTGGTGGCGCTGGTCGGCATCGCGGTGCTGTTCACGCTGGCGCTGCTGAACGAACTCATGGCCCGCAAACCGATGGACACGGCCGCGAAACAGGCCACCGAGACCAATGCCGCGGTGGCCGAGATGATGCAGAACGCAGGCCTCATCCATGCCATGGGCAAGACAGCGCCGATGATCCGGCGCTGGCAGCTCAAGGCCTTCTCGGCGCTGGTGTTCAACACATTGGCCACCGACCGGGTGGCGCTGATGACCTCGCTGGCCAAGGCGGTGCGCATGGGGCTGCAGATCGCGGTGCTGGGCGTCGGCGTGGTGCTGGTGATCAACAACCAGCTGTCGCCGGGGCTGATGATTGCCGCCTCGATCCTGCTGGGCCGCGCCGCGGCGCCGGTGGAACAGTCGATCTCCGGCTGGCGTGCCTTTCTCAAGGCGCGCGGCGCCCATGGGCGGCTGAACACCCTGCTGGCGCATCTCGACCAGGCGCCCGAACGGCTGCCCCTGCCTGCCCCGGAAGGCCGCCTGTCCGTGGAAGGCGCCACCGTGGCGCTGCCGGGGCGGAGCGATCCGGTGCTGCTGGACATCACCCTGGCGCTGCAGCCGGGCCAGTCGCTGGGGCTGATCGGCCCCTCCGGTGCGGGCAAGACCACGCTGGCCCATGCGCTGGCCGGGCTGCAGCCGCTGCTGCGCGGCCACATCCGCATCGACGATGCCGCGCTCACCGACTGGGATCCGGCACAGATCGGCCAGTATATCGGCTTCCTGCCGCAGCGGGTCGAGCTGTTCCAGGGCACGGTGGCGGAGAACATCGCGCTGATGGACCCGGACGCCCGGCCCTCCGACGTGGTGGCGGCGGCCAAGCTCGCCCAGGTGCATGAGATGATCCTCGCCCTGCCCGGCGGCTACAACGCCGAGGTGGGCCCGCGCGGCGAGTTCCTGTCGGCCGGCCAGCGCCAGCGCATCGGCCTCGCGCGCGCCTTCTTCGGCAACCGCAAGCTCATTGTGCTGGACGAGCCCAACGCCAATCTCGATCCCGAGGGCGAAGAGGCGCTGGCCCGCGCCATCGAGGCCGCCTGCGCCCGCGGCGCGGTGGTGGTGGCGGTGACCCACCGGATCAGCCTCTTGCGCCGGGTCAGCCATGCGGCGCTGTTGCAGGAGGGCCGCATCATGCGCTTCGGCGAGGCCCGCCAGGTGATCGAGGCGGCCGCCCAGCCCATGACCCCGGCCCGCGCCCATGGCGATCCCAAGATCGCCCCCTTCCGCCACCGCAACAGCGACACGCAGGCCAACAGCGACACGCGGGCGGCCCCGGAGACCCCGGACGCCCCCCGCAGAGAAGGAGACAGCGCATGAGCCTGGTCGATCCCGAGACCCGCACCCCGGCCGCGCGCCCCGAGACCGGTGCCGCGACGACACCCGCGGGCTTTCGCAACCTGATGCCCCGCTCCGACCCGCCCGAGGTGGCGCTGCCCAAACATCCGCCCACCCGGGTGCGCCAGCTGGTGCTGTGGCTGGTGGTCTGCGGCTTCGGCCTGTTCGGCGGGCTGGTGGTCTGGGCCAGCCGGGCCGAGCTGACCAGCGCGGTGGTGGCGGCGGGGGCCTTCAACGTGGTCGGTGACCGGCTGGCGGTGCAACATTACGAAGGCGGCATCCTGCGCGAGCTGAACGTGGCCGAGGGCGACCGGGTCCGCGAGGGCCAGGTGATCGCCCGGCTCGATGGCCGCCGGGTGCAGGCGCAGCTGGCCATCCTGAACGGCCAGCTGGCCAGCCTGTTGGCGCAGCAGGCCCGGCTGGCGGCGGAACAGGCGGACCAGACCGAGCTGCCCCCCGATCCGGAACTGGCGGCGCTGATCGCCCGCACCCCGGCGCTGGCGCAGCTGGTGGCGGTGCAGCGGGACCTGCTGATCTCCAACCGGGCGCTGCACCAGGGCCAGATGGACATCATCCAGACCCGCATCACCCAGCTCAATGACCAGCTCAAGGGCCGCGATGCCCGCATCCAGGCCACCGAGGAACAGCTGGCGCTGGTGCAGGAGGAACTGGGCGATCTGACCGGATTGTTCGAGAAGGGGCTGGTGCCCAAGACCCGCATCAGCCAGCGGCAGATGCAGCAGAGCGGGCTGATCGGCACCCTGGGCACGCTGGAAAGCGACCGCGGCAACGTGCTGGAACGCATCGGCGAGATGCGGGAACGGCAACTGCAGGCCGGGCGCGACCGCGCCGCCCGCATCGCCGCCGAAAGCCAGGAGGTGCAGGAACGCCTGCTCGACCTGCGCCAGCGGCTGGATGCCACCTGGGACGTGGCCGAACGCCAGACCATCCGCGCGCCGCGCGATGGCCGGGTCGTGGGGCTGAACATCAACACCCTGGGCCAGGTGGTGGAACCGGGCCAGACCCTGCTGGAGCTGATGCCCGAGGATGCCGGCCTCTTGGTCGAAACCCGCGTGGCGGTGGCCGACATCGACGAGGTGGCGATGGGCAGCCAGGCGCGGGTGCAGCTCACCGCCTACAGCTTCCGCTCCACCCCGCCGGTCAAGGGCGAGGTGGTGATGGTGGCGGCCGGCAGCAGTATCGATGCCAATACCGGCCAGGCCTATTACCCGGTGCATATCCGCATCCCGGAGGCAGAACTGGCCGCCCTGCCCAATGTGCGCGCCCTGCCCGGCATGCCCGCCCAGGCGATGATCGAGACCGGCCGCCAGACCCTGGCCGACTACCTGATCAGCCCGGTTCTGGCCAGCATGTCACAGGCGTTGAAGGAAGGCAGCGGCTAGGGGGAAGCCGCTACCCACCAGGCCGCGGCCCCGGGGGGAGCGCCGCAGCCTGTCCCGGCCCGTCCCGGCTGCCACTGGCCAGGGCGGGCCTGATCTTGGCCCCCTCCCCGACAGTCCATGACACGGCGCCTCCAACCGGCCCAAAAGGTCCGCTTCGGACCCAATGTTTCGCGCGCGAAACATTGGGTCAATATGACTGACCTAACTACGGACACTCCGCGCATATGCTGACGGGTCACGCTGACCGGCAGACACCCGCCGCCCGGCCCGCGGGCACGGGGCCACGGGGGCAGCGGGTCAGACCGGGAGCGAGGACGGGAGAGAGGACGGGACGGCTATGACTGCGCCAGGCGTTTCCTGACCCAGCCAAGAAAGGCCGCATCCGGCCGCCGCAGCCTAGGCGCGCCGGAGCGGGCCCACATGGCACGCCACTCGGCCTCCAGCGCATAGGCATCGGCGCCGGGCATCAGCGCCCGCGCCTCCTCCAGCGTGGCGGGTTTCAGGCTGGGCGCGTTCAGCGCCGCCTCGGTGACCGCCGCCTTCTGGGTAAAGCGGATCACGTCGCCCTCCAGCTCCTCCAGCGCGTAATCGGGCAGCGGCTGGGCCTCGATCATGTCGCGGATCATCTTGCGGAACACCCGCCGCGGTGAGGCGGAGCCGGATTTCTTCAGCAGCACCTCGACCGAGACCTGCCAGCTGTTCTGCCGTCCGCAATGCTTGCGCGCCAGCTCGTAGATGCGCCGCTCCAGCGGTTTGCGCAGCCGGAAGTAATCGCGGCTCAGCGTCAGCACCGATTTCGACAGCACCGCCCGGTACAGCCAGTCCGACAGGGTGACCGCCACGCTGACCATCTTGCCACCGCGGGCCTTGCGCACGATCTCCCATTTCTCGATCAGCCCGAAGCCGGTCGTCACCTCGTGGCCGCCGGTCATGATGTTGGTGGTGATGCGGGTGCCCGCCAGCCGCTCGAAGGCCTCGCGCAGGCGGCGGTAGGCATCGCCCGAGGTCTCGCGGTTGCAGGCCACCAGGAGGTCATGCGCCTTCAGGTGCAAGGTCCGGCTGACCTGCCGCCCGGCATTCAGCGCCGCCATCAGCTGGCTGATGCAGAAGATCAGGATGTCCTTGTCGTGGATCGTCGCCAGCCCCTTGACCGAGGGCGTCACGGTGATCTCGGCCCCGTTGTGCTGGTAGTTCAGGATGCGCCGGTCGGGCCGGGTGCTGAGCGAGAACAGCGGGTGTTCCATCGACACCAGGTCGTTCTTGGGGATCGCCCCGAAGATGTCGCAGAGGAAAAAATCCCCCTGCCCTTCCGGCGGAATCCCGTCCGCTGTCAGCTCTGCTGCCATTATAGCCTGCCCGTATCTGCTCTGCCGGCCGCTGGATTTCTGCCGATCCTGGGCGACTCATTTTTCGTGGTTTTGATTACGCTCACCCTAAGGTTATCCACAAGCCCGGGCAACGGGGGATCAGAGTCACCCGCTCGGGGGTTTGGATTCATTTCATCGGGGTTTCAGAGTCACGTCGATGAAAAATCCCCGCCGCAAAGCCAAGGAAAAAAGGGCTTTCCAGCCGCTGCCCGACTGCCTTAACTAGAAATAACTCATAAATAACAGGGCAGATTTTTTTCAGGCCCCTCAGATCAGCCCAAAACACCCGGCTGCAACCGACAGATTTGCTTAGAAAAATCGAATCCTGTGCGCATATCTCTTCCATGTGCGGTGTTTTTGGGTATTATCCGAAAAAGGCAGCACATCAACGCGGACGCAGCACCAGCCAGGGGCGCAGAGACCCCGGTCCGATCACAACAGGCAGATCTTCATGGCACGCGATATCCACAGGAAAGACAGCGCAAAACCCGGCAGCTCCCTGCCGCCCTATTTCAGCATCGATCCCGACAGCGCACTCGCGGATCTGGATGCGCCCACCAGAACCGCAGGCTTTGCCGAGATCGCCGCCGCCTGTGCCCAGGGGCGCGCCGACCTCGCCAGCCGCGGCCTCAACGAGGAGGGCCGCAAGGAGCTGCGGCTGTTCTCGACCTGGGAAATCACCCGCTACCTGATCCCCGTCGCCCAGGCCCATTTCCGCCGGGTGCTGAAGGCCAACCCGGATCTGCCGCAGGGCCGTTCGGAAACCGAGGGCGGCGCCAAGTGGTTCACGCTGGACGAGGTGCTGCGCCTGCGCGCCTTCTTCGCCGCCCAGGGCTCCAAGGCCAAGGACTACCTGCCCTACCGCCCCGAGGGGCTGCCCGCCAAGATGGTGGCGGTGGCAAATTTTAAAGGGGGCGTGGGCAAGACCTCGAGCGCGGCGCATCTGGCGATGTCGGCAGCGCTCGACGGCTACAGGGTGCTGGTGATCGACCTCGACAGCCAGGGCTCGATGACCTCGATCTTCGGCGGCAAGGTGGAGGACGAATGGCAGACCGCCTTCCCGCTGCTCGCGCGCCACTACGGCGAGCATCTGCGGCTGGAGAACCAGCGTCGGCTCGACCGCGGCGATGCCCCGCAGCCGCTCGACGCGGCGCTGGACGCGGCGATGGAGATGACCGCCGCCGACGTGATCCAGAACACCCACTGGCCCAACATCGACCTCATCGGCGCCCAGCTGAACCTCTACTGGGCCGAGTTCCAGATCCCGGTCTGGCGGATGGCGGCGCGCTCGTGGAAGCTGTGGGACGCGCTCACCGAGCGGCTGGAAGCCGACGGTGTGCTGGACCAGTACGACGTGATCTTCATCGACACGCCGCCCGCGCTTGGCTACCTCACCATCAACGGGCTGTCGGCCGCCGACATCCTGCTGGTGCCGATGGGGGCGTCCTTCCTCGAGTTCGACTCGACCGGGCGCTTCTTTGACATGCTGCATTCCACCTTCGCCTCCATCGAGGAGGGCGAGAACCTCGCCGCCCGAGCGCTGGGGCGGCCCGGCATCAGCTTTGAATGGGACGCGGTGCGCACCATCATCACCCGCTACGACGGCGCCCAGCAGGGCGAGCTGGCCGCCCTGATGCAGGCCTACATGGGCCGGGTGCTCAGCCCTCACAAGCAGGATTACACCGCTCTCATCGGCCAGGCCGGTGAGCAGGTTTCGGGCATCTACGAGGCCGATTACCGCGACTTCAACCGCGAGACCTACGCCCGCGGCCGCGAGACGTTTGACGAGACCTATGCCGCCTTCAAGAAACTGCTGATCGGCGTGTGGCGGCGCGAGGCGTTGCAGGCAGAGGCGCAGCAGCGCGCGGCCGGCTAAGGCCGCGGCAGGAAATAAAGGCTAGCATGACAGCCCCGCAGAGGGGCGGCGGGCAGAGGCAAAGGACAGGACAATGGCAAAACGCAAACGGCTTTCCCCGGCGCAGGACGGGTTTCTGACACCACCTCCGACGGGCCGACCGACGCTTGGCGGGGCCGGCACGGTGGGTGCCGCGCCGATTGCCCAGGTGGCCTCGGATGCCTCCGCCCAGGCGGCCTTGCTGGAATTGTCGGAAGTGGTGGAAACCGCCCGCGCCAAGGGGCTGATGATCCAGGAACTGCCGCTGGAGGTCATCGACGAGAACCACCTGGTGCGCGACCGCATCGAACAGGACGAGGAGGAGCTGCAAGCGCTGATCGCCTCGATCCGGGCGCGCGGCCAGCAGACCCCGGCCGAGGTGGTGCCGCTGGAGCACCCGGCCGGTGGGCGCAGCCATGGTCTCATCTCCGGCTGGCGCCGCCTGACCGCGCTGAAAAGACTCTATGCCGAGACTTCAGACCCTGCCTATGCCACAATCAAGGCGCTGGTGATCCGCCCCGGCAGCGCCGAGGCGTCTTACGTGGCGATGGTCGAAGAGAATGAAATCCGGGTCAATCTCAGCCATTACGAGCGGGCCCGCATCGCCGTGCGCGCCTGCCGCGAAGGCGTGTTCAGCCGCCGCAAGGATGCGCTGCAGACGCTGTTCGGCAATGCCACCCGCGCCAAGCGCTCCAAGATCGGCAGCTTCGTCACCCTGGTCGAGGCGCTGGATGCGGTGCTGTTCCACCCCACCGCGATCAGCGAGAAACTGGGGCTGGCGCTGGCCCGCGCGATCGAGAATGACGCGGGCTTTGCCGACCGCGCCAGACAGGCGCTGCAGGCGGGCGACCGCAGCACCCCCGAAGCGGAACAGGCGATTCTGACCGGCCTGCTGGACCCCGCAGCGCCGACACCCCGCGCAGCGACCGACGCCGCCCCGGAGGCGGTGCGCCCCAAGCCGCCGGTGGAGCCGCTGGTCAGCCGCCCGCGGGTGCGCGGCGCGCATGACTGGGACGCCGCCCAGCCGGGCGAGCGGATCGCCCTGCCCGCGCCCGAAGGCGTGCGCCTCGGCTATATCCCCAGCGAGCAGAAGATCGAGATCAGCGGCCCCGGCGTCAGCGCCGCGCTGGTGGAAGAGCTGCAGGCCTGGCTGAAAAAGCTCTGAACAGTGTCTGATCTGGCCGCGCCGGCCTTCATCTTTCCCCAAATACTCGCGCCGCAGGCCAAGGGCTTTTCTTCGGAAAAGCCCTTTTTTAGGGCCGCATGAAAGAGAGATATCAGACTCTCATTTAGGTCAGCATGGGTGACCAAATGTTTCGCGCGCGAAACATTTGGTCCGGTCCGGACTTAATTTTCGGTGCCGCGACCTACTGCAGTATATTTCTCGAACCCAGCATGCTTGGCTGTCTCAAGGGAGTAGATGTTGCGCAGGTCTGCCATTCGTGGTTGTGCCATTCCTTCAGCAAGTCTTTTTAGATCCAAAGCGCGGAACTCGTTCCACTCGGTCAGCAGCACCACCAGGTCGGCATTCTGCGCCGCCTTGTAGGGATCCTCTTCCCATTTGACGCCGGGCAGCAGCGCCTCGCCCTCGGCGCGGCCCTGCGGGTCGACCACCCGCACGCGGGCGCCGCCGCCCACCAGGGCGGGCACGATGGTCAGGCTGGGAGCCTCGCGCATGTCGTCGGTGTTGGGTTTGAAGGTGACGCCGAGCACCGCCACGGTCTTGCCGTTGAAGGAGCCCTCGCAGGCGTCGCGCAGCTTCTCCACCATCCGCGCCTTCACCTCGTCATTGACCCGCATCACCGTCTCGGTGATGCGCATCGGAAAGGCGTGGTCCTGGCCGATCCGCGCCAGCGCCGCGGTGTCCTTGGGAAAGCAGGAGCCGCCGTAGCCGGGACCTGCGTGCAGGAACTTGTTGCCGATGCGCCCGTCCAGACCGATGCCGCGGGAGACTTCCTTGACGTCCGCCCCGACCCGCTCGCACAGCCCGGCGATTTCATTGATGAAGGTGATCTTGGCGGCGAGAAACGCATTGGCGGCGTATTTGATCATCTCGGCGCTTTCCAGGTCCGTGGTCAGGATCGGGAAATCGCGCAGGTACAGCGGCCGGTAGATCTCGGCCATCACCTCGGCGGCGCGCGGGGTCTGCACCCCGACCACCACCCGGTCGGGTTTCATGAAATCCTCGATCGCGGCGCCCTCGCGCAGGAACTCCGGGTTGGAGGCGACGTCGAAGTCGGCCTGCGGATTGGCCTTGGCGATCACCTGTTTCACCTGCCGGTTGGTGCCCACGGGCACGGTGGATTTGGTCACCACCACCGTGTAGCCGGTCAGCGCCGCAGCGATCTCCTCGGCTGCCGCCATCACGTAGGTCAGATCCGCATGGCCGTCGCCGCGCCGGGTCGGGGTGCCGACGGCGATGAACACCGCCTCGGCGCCGTCGACCGCTGTCGTCAGATCGTCAGTAAAGCTCAGCCGCCCGGCGGCCACGTTCTTTTCCATCAGCTGGTCGAGGCCCGGTTCATAGATCGGCACCTCGCCCGCCTGCAGCCGCGCCACCTTGGCGGCGTCGTTGTCGACGCAGATCACGTCGTGACCGAAATCCGAAAAACAGACGCCGGACACCAGCCCTACATAGCCGGTGCCAATCATTGCAATACGCATGGGATGCCCTTTTGCTCAATTCTTTTCTGGCAGTTTGTTTGCTGCGGTCCTTTGAGTAAAGTAATATGGGCTGGGAGAGTAGTGGAATATATTGTGTCTCGGCCGGCCTGTTGAAAACTTGAGACAGCCTAATATAGGTCCGGATCGGACCAAATGTTTCGCGCGCGAAACATTTGGTCAATAGTGCTGACCGTTATGATCCTGCGGACCGGCGGGCTCAGCTGCTGTAGTAGTCTTGGTACCAGGCGGCAAAACGGGCGACGCCCTCGGCGACGCCGACCTTGGGCTGATAGCCGGTCAGCTGGGTCAGCAGCCTGGTATCGGCCCAGGTCGCGGGCACGTCGCCGGCCTGCATCTCCAGCATGGTCTTCTGCGCCTCGATCCCCAGCGCGTCTTCCAGCGCGGCGATATAGTCCATCAGCGGGGTCGGCTTGCTGGCACCGATATTGACCACCCTGTAGGGTGCCACCGGGCTGAGGCTGTCGCGCTCGGAGACCGGCGCCTGCCCCGGCACCGCCCCGATCAGCCCGGTGATGCCGCTGACCAGGTCGTCGATATAGGTGAAGTCGCGGCTCATGCGGCCGTGGTTGTAGACCTCGATCGCCTCGCCCGCGAGCATCGCACGGGTGAATTTGAACAGCGCCATGTCGGGCCGCCCCCAGGGGCCGTAGACGGTGAAGAAGCGGAACATGGTGACCGGCAGCCGATAAAGATGCGCATAGGAATGCGCCATCGATTCATTGGCCTTCTTGGTGGCGGCATAGAACGACATCTGGTGGTCGGCCTGCTGGTGCTCGTGAAACGGCATCTCGGTATTGGCGCCATAGGCCGAGGAGGTGGAGGCCATCAGAATATGCGCGGGCGGATGCGCGCGGGCGGCTTCCAGGAGTTCGAAGACGCCGATCAGATTGGCCTCGAGGTAATCGCGCGGCGCTTCGATCGAATGGCGCACCCCGGCCTGGGCGGCGAGGTGGATCACCGCATCGGGGCGGTGCTGGCGGAACAGGTCCATCACCAGGCCGGGATCTTCCAGCCGGGCGATGACGGGAGTGAAGCCGACATGCTGCGCCAGCATGTCGTGACGGCGCTGCTTCAGGGTGACATCGTAATAGGGCGACAGGCAGTCGAGCCCGATGACCTGCCAGCCCGCTTCCAGCAGCCGGGCGGAGAGGTGGTATCCGATGAAGCCGGCCGAGCCGGTGACAAGAGCGGTTTTCATGGCTCTTAGGTGGCGGCTTGCCGCCACGCTGTCAAATGCTTTGGCGCGGTAAAGCATTTGACAGGGGCGGGGATTTATGTGCTTTCACCACCGCTGCCGCAGGCAGCCAGGACAGACGGCAACAAGGAGCAGCCCGCGGTGACCACGGCAGAGGCAACAGCAGCCCCGAATTCAGACATCTCTGCGGGCGCGGCCGGGGCGGTTGGCGCGTCGGGGGCAGGGCGGCTGGTGGCGGTGGTGGTGACCCACAACCGCCTGGAGCAGCTGAAGGTGACGCTGGCGCGGCTGCTGGACAGCCCGGCCAGCGAGCTGGCGGCGGTGGTGGTGGCCGACAATGCCTCCAGCGATGACACGGCGGCCTGGCTGGCGGCGCAGGATGATGCGCGGCTCGATGTCTGCCGCAGCGGGACCAACCGCGGCGGGGCGGGCGGTTTTGAAATGGGCATGCGCCGCGCGGTGGAGGCGCATGATCCCGACTGGCTGGTGGTGATGGATGACGATGCCCGCCCGGCACCCGGCGCGCTAGCCGCGTTCCACGCGCAGCCCAGGCCCCTGGACACGGCGCTGGCAGCGGCGGTCTATTTCCCCGACGGGCGCATTTGCGAGATGAACCGCCCCTCGGTCAACCCGTTCTGGCAGCCGCGGGTGTTTCTGCGCACGCTTCTGCGGGCGCGGGACGGCTATCACATTCCTTATGAGGCCTATGATGCCGCGGCGCCGCTGCCGATTGATCTCACCTCCTTTGTCGGGCTGTTTCTGTCCCGGCGCATGGTCGAGGCGGCGGGCTATCCGGATCCGGGGCTGTTTCTCTATGGCGATGACGTGATCTACACGCTGGGCCTCAGGCGCCGCGGCGAGACCATCCTGTTTGATCCGGCGCTGCGGTTCGAGCATGACTGCTCGACCTTTCAGAATGACCGGCGCCGGGTGTTTTCGCCTTTGTGGAAGGTCTATTACGCCTACCGCAACGGGCTGATGATGTATCGCGCCGCGGCCGGGCCGCTGCTGTTTTGGCCGCTGTTCTTGCTGGTGGCGGTGAAATGGCGACTGACCGCAAAACGCTACGCTGCGGCGGAGCGGCAGGCCTACCTGCGGCTGTGGCGGCATGCGGTCTGTGATGGCCTGCGCCGCGACACCCGCCGCAGCCACGCCGAGGTGCTGGCGCTGGCGGAGACGGGCTGACAGCCGGAGAGGACAGGCGGCAGGCCAATGCTGCCGCGGCTGCTCAGGCTCAGCGGTTCAGAATGTCGCGGTGGTAGCGGCCCATCAACACCAGCCCCAAGGCCAGCAGGATGAGGCTGGTGAACAGCACGAAGGGCACATTCACATAGGCTGCGGTATAGGTGGGGTAGAAGCCGGTGCGCATCAGCCCGGTGATATGCATCAGCGGATTGTACCACAGGATGTCCTGCGCCAGGGGGGGCATGTCCTCATAAAGGAAGAACACGCCTGAGGCGAGAAACAGGGGCCGGGTGAAGATCGACCAGGCCATCTCCCACAGGGGATAGAGCCCCATCAGCACGCAGTTGACTGTGCCTACGCCCAGCCCCAGCAGCATTGTCAGCGACATCGCCAGCACCGCAGGCGGCAGGTCGAGTTGCGCGCGACTGTCGATGACCGCCAGCGCCCCGGTGAGCAGCAGGATCGCGACCAGGGCACCGGTGAGGCTGTTGAGCAGAAAGCGTGCCGCCACTGCGTCGAGCCAGGTCACGGCCGGGAACTTGAGCAGTGGCTTGGAAAAATTCACCGCCCGGGCCGTGGTGTTGGCAATCGTGTTGTAGAGATCAAACGGCAGGTAGCCGGTGGCATAGAACAGCAGGAAGCTGGTGCCCAGCGAAGGGTTGCGGACCATCAGCGAAAATCCGAGGCTGAGAAACAGGATCGCGGCCAGCGGTTCGAGTATGGCCCAGAGGTAGCCGCCGGGGGTGCGCCCGTAGCGGGTCGACATCTCGCGCAGCACCAGTGCTGCGATGGTACGCAGGCTGGCAAAACGGCGGTTGCGCCCGGCAGTGGGGAGCTGGGCCGGGGGCAGGGCGGGGGGCGCCGCAGGCGTGGTTCTGGTCATGAATCCCCATTGTGAATATGCGCTGTGCAGGCGATACTATGAAAGAAAGACGAGGCAATTACAAACGGCTGCAAGCCGGGAAAAGCAGATATGACTCAGAACCGCCCGGCGGCGCGGCGCAAGGCTGCAGCCCAATTTCGCACTGGTCGCAAACCGGCTGGCACCGACGCGGCAGAACCGCGGCAGGACGAGACCCCGGACGCGGCAGGGAACGTCGAAAAACTGCCCGGCAGCGAGGCTGGTCAGCGCGGCCCGGCAGGCGGCAACAAGGTCAGCGGCAAGAAGCTGAGGAAGCTGCGCCGCAAGGCACGCAAGGCCGAAGCCGCCCATGCGGCGCTGCAGGCGAAGGCCGAAAGCCTGGAAGCGCAGCTCGCCGACACCCCGGCCTTTCCGGTGGCCCGCGCCGCGCATATGAAGAAACGCCACTGGGGGCTGATCGCCAGTTTCACTGCCCTCGTGCTGCTGCCGCTGGCGCTGGCGGTGTTCTACCTGTTTGCGGTGGCCGAAGACCAATATGCCGCCACCGCCGGTTTCACCGTGCGCAGCCAGGAAAGCTCCGGCGCCAATGACCTCTTGGGCGGGCTGGCCAATTTCGCCGGCAACAGCGCCGCCTCCGACAGCGATATCCTCTATGAATTCATCCAGAGCAAGGAAATGGCCGCGGCGGTCAACAAGCGGATCGATCTGCGCGCCCATTACAGCCAGCACTGGCCGGGCGACTGGGTGTTCGCGCTCTGGCCCGATGCCACGCTGGAGGAGCTGGTCTGGTTCTGGCACCGGGTGGTCAGCATCGCCTATGACAGCGGCTCGGGGCTGACCGAGGTGCAGGTCACCGCCTTTGATCCGCAGACCGCCCGCGACATCGCCCAGGCCATCGTCGAGGAGAGCCAGATCCGCATCAACGCGCTGAACGACCAGGCCCGCGCCGATGCGATGCGCTATGCCGAGGCCGATCTGGAGGAGGCCGTCGAGCGGCTCAAGGCCGCGCGTGAAGAACTGACCCAGTTCCGCACCCGCACCCGCATCGTCGATCCGGCGGCCGATATCCAGGGCCGCATGGGGGTGATGAACAACCTGCAACAGCAGCTCGCCGAGGCGCTGATCGAATATGACCTGCTCACCGGCAGCGTGGCGCCGGGCGACGTGCGGCTGAAAAAGGCGCAGCAGCAGATCGAGGTGATCCGCGAGCGCATCGACATCGAACGCCAGACCTTTGCCTCCAGCAACACCGACACCGGCGCGGTGGGCGAGGATTACCCCTCGCTGATCGCCGAGTTCGAGCGGCTGACGGTGGACCGCGAGTTTGCCGAAGAAGCCTATCGGGCGGCGCTGACGGCGCTGGAAGTGGCGCGTGACGATGCGGCCCGCCAGAGCCGCTACCTGGCCACCTACATCAAGCCCGACCTGGCCGAGGAGGCGGAATATCCGCGCCGCTTCGTGCTGTCCGGCCTGGTGGGGCTGTTCCTGCTGCTGGGCTGGGCGATCCTGGCGCTGGTCTACTACTCGATCCGCGACCGCAGCTGAGGGGCGGGCGATGATCCGGTTCGAGAACCTGACCAAGAGCTTCCGGCTCAGGGGGGAGCGCAAGGTGGTGATCGACAACCTGAACCTGACGCTGCCGTCGGGGCGGTCGCTGGCGCTCCTGGGGCGCAACGGCGCGGGCAAGTCGACGCTGTTGCAGATCATCGCGGGCACCCTGCGGCCCGATTATGGCCGGGTGGTGTCCGATGGCACCATCTCCTGGCCGGTGGGGCTCGGCGGCTCTTTCCACCGCGATCTGACCGGGGCGGAAAACGTCCGCTTCATCGCCCGCATCTACGGGGTGGACACCGACGACCTGGTGGCCTTCGTCGAGGATTTTGCCGAGCTGGGCAAGTTCTACCACATGCCGATGCACAGCTATTCCTCCGGCATGCGCTCCCGGCTGACCTTCGGGGCGTCGATGGGGATCAAGTTCGACACCTACCTGGTGGACGAGGTGACGGCGGTGGGCGACCGCGCCTTCCGCAGCAAGAGCCAGAAGGTGTTTGCGGACCGGATGACGCATTCCAGCGCCATCATGGTCAACCACTCGATGAACCAGGTGCGCAAGTTCTGTGATGCGGGCCTGGTGCTGGAAGGCGGCCGGATCCGCTATTTCGACGACCTGGAAGAGGCCATCGCCCTGCATGAAGCGATGCTGGACTAGCGGTCAGGCCGCCTGCTCCGGCTTCAGTGTTTTTTCCCAGTACCCCTTGTTTGCCATGTCCGCATAGCCTTGGCGGTACGCCTGCTTCAGGCTGTCGTAATTGCGGTAAAACTCGGACAGGGTTTGGGTCATGCGCCACGCGAGGCTGAAGAAGCGTCGTTTGGACTGGGTCACGGTGTAGGCCTTGTCCTTACGGGTGTTGAAGTAAGTCAGCCGGGCGCCGCCAAAGGCAGGGAAAACCAGGCCGCGATCCCCGATATCCAATTGCATCCGGTCGCCGATCGTCTTCCAGAACGGAACCAGGTGGCCGTTCAGGGTGAACAGCCCCAGATAATGGCGCAACCGGCGGGGCAGCCTGCTGAAGCGGGCGCGTCCGGGGGCGGGGGCCTCGGCGGCATCCTGCCACACTTCATCCTTCATCAGTGCCTTGATGTCGGCCCGACGCTGCGACATGTCGATGTTTTCATCGAAGAATTTGGGGCCTTTCATCACGTCCTGCCAAGCCAGCAACTGCGCTTCTGCGCTTTCGTATTTGAACCGCAGCAGAGACCGCAGCATGAAACGTATGGCGATCTTGGCGGTGCCAAGCGGGCTGCGCTCGAGCTTGTCAAACACCAGATGGTGGATCAGATGGTTCCGCAAATCCAGATAAAGCGTTTGTGGGCTTTCCTTTTCCGTGAAGTCATCTTGGAAGGAAACCACGCCATTCAGGGTGAAAATGCGGAAATCATTGGCCAGAGAAAAGCTGATGTCATCGCCACGCACGAAGAAGGGGAAAGGGTGGTGGGTGACATGGGCGATTGGGAAGGCAAAGAACCACCAGCCGCCGTAGAGCGTTGGAGGTGCGGTATGAGTTGAGGAGAATTCAATCCCGCGCACTTGGGCCGGGTCTCGTAGGTCGGCGCCATTGTAAAGAGGGTGGCAAGAGCCGTCAAAGAGGGCGCCGTTTTCCCACATGCACCACTTATGGCTGTTGTTGATCATCGCCCCCGCCAGGGCGGTCCTGGAATCGCGAGCCAATGCCAGGAAGGTGTAGGCGCGGGCAATGTTTTCCATATGGAAGGCGGCATCGTCATCCATGAAAAGACAATGACTATAGCCATCCTCCTCCGCCTCCAGCAGGCCGCGCGCGAAACCACCTGCGCCGCCAAGATTGCGGTTCGGGTAGGGAATTATGTTGGGCGTCGCGGTAATGTCCGCGCTTTGCCCGTTGTCGACAACTTGGACGCGGATCTGATCGCCATAGGCAAAATCTGTCAGGAAGTCTTCAAGTCGCGCGACGGTGTGCTGAACTTCCCTTTCTCGTTTGAAGGTTGTGATGGACACCGCCAACTTTGGTAACACTTCCGGTAGCGCGCTGAGATTTGTGGCGAAACGGCCACCCATGAGCGTCGCACCATTTTCGTCCAGGGCTTTGACTTCCGCAAACAGGACCCCATTCCCTCCGGTTTCCAGGCAGGTGCTTAGATCGGCCACGAACGGAGACTGCGGATCGAGTTCGGTGATCTCACAGAAGCAGATTTCCCAGGAACGGTTGGCAAAGGCCTGAATGATCCGTATCTCAACGCGGCCTTGGCCACGGAATTCGGCGAACAGACCGTCCAGATGGCACGCGGAATGCCACTTCTCCAGACTGAATAAGTTGAAGTAGGTGTCAAAGCGTGCCAGGGCGTTATGGTCCAAGAAAAGGTGCCCACTGCTTTGCGAAAAACCAAAGCCGCCTTCGGTGCGAAAGTAGAGATTGTGCTCGGTACAGATTTCTTGCTCGGGGTTGAGCAGAGATTGAAGGGTTAACATGAAGTACCTTTCCTCGAAAGCGGAGATAGCGGTCAATTTAAGGGCTGCAGGCCTGCAATAAAGTCCCGCAGCTCCGGCCGGGGGAGAGCTGTGGGATCAAGCTTGGCGAGCAGTTGTTCCGTGGCTTCAGCTGCGTTCATCGGGCGGGGGGTGCGCATTTCTTCTATATCCGGGAAAAATGCAGCCTGTCCGGTTAGCCCCGTGAGATAGTCATGTATCGGGGTGAACGCGTCTGCCAGCGCTTCTCTCTGCTCCGCGCCGAACAATTCGACGTCGCTGTTGCGCACCGGGCTGAGGGTGTCCGGGGCGGTCAGAAAGAATTCCCGCAGAGCCTGCGCTTGCTCAGGCGGCAGGTCGTGGTTGCCGCGCCGGATGATTTCATAGGCTGCCCGTGGCAGCCCCTTGTTGGACGGCCCTTTGAGGGAAAGCCCCTTGGGAAAGCCGCAGTTCACCTGGGCGATGAAATCCTGCACCGATCCGCCAACAGCGAGGATATCGCTGTAGTTGCGCAGATGCAGCGGCGCCTCTGAAAATTCTCGCAGCCAGGGTTCGACCATGCGGCGGTAGTCGAAATGGATCGAGCCGGTCTGGACACCGCCAGGGCTGGACAGCGGTTTCAGCTTGTCGCCGAAGCGCAGCCGTTGCCCGAACCAAGAGGTCATATATTCATCGGGCCGCCGCAAGGCGCAATAGAGCTCCCAATCGCCTTCTGGGAATAAACCGTGCAGCTTGGCGATCAGATCTTCATGCCCCGCGCCAAAGTTGGAAAACACCTCGGAGCACAGGATGAGAGTATGCGGTTGCAGGATCTCGACCTGGTGGCGGATCGTGTTCAGCATCGCGGGCAACCCCGGCAGGGTGCCATGCCACGGGGGGGGCTTGCCGCCGGTTTTGCCTGCCAGCATCCGGAAGGCTAGCGCGTTGTGGGGTTCGCGCACATTCATGCAGCCCAAGGCCGGTTTCTTGTGTTTGCCCAAGGCCTGCGCCAGCAGATGCGACATGCCTTCGCTTTCGACCGCAGGGTAGAGAATGCCGTGTCCTAAAAGCGTGAGCGCATTGCGGGCCAGGTAGGCCTGCAACGCGGTAGAGCCGACCTTGTGGTGGCCAAAGTAGAGAATGACTTTCATCGGGTGCGGATTTCTTGCGCGGGGGGCTATTCGGCAGCTGCGGAGGGCTGTTTTTTCTGAGCTTTACGGGCCTGTTCCACGTCGCGCACGCGTTTGGCATGGAAAAAGGCCGGCCAGTTCACGGTTGGCTCTTCCAGCATGCCTGCAATCATGCCGGACATCAGCTCCAGCGAGCGCAGCTCGCTTGCAGAGAGGTAATCGGCAGGCTCCACCGATTGCGGGGTGTCGAGGGCTTTCTCCACTGCCGCGTGCAACTCGTTTTCCAGCAGCGGTTCGCCGCCGAAAAACTCCCGGTCCATGGCTTTGGCATCGTCCAGGTAGGTATCGCGGATATCTTCGGCCAAGCTCTTGTGCAGTTGCAGCTTGGTGCGTTGCGGCGGCGGTGGGAGCTGCCCCGTAAGGCGGGAAAATTCCCAGCCGATCTTGAGCCGGAGGTCGTGGGAAGCCTTTGGGCGTGACGGCAGCACCTTCAGATGTGACTGCAGCACCTTCAGCCGCATCAGGTCTTCCAAGCAGAGCGATTCATTCGCTGCGTTGTCCCCGGTGATGGTGAAGGGGAGGCCGCCAAAGGCATGATGCACGAAATCGCTGACCACATCTCCCTTGTGCAGCTGGCTGCGGATCATCGGACGCAGAGTGAAGGCGTCTCCAAACTGCTCCTGCCAAGCGGTAAAGCGCGGCAGGTAAATGAATTCTCTCTTTTTCTGGCGAAGCTTGGTAAAATCGTCAAGGTTCATCCTCAGCGTTTTCGGAACCCCCGCTTTAGTGCGTTCGGAAAAGCTGGAAGTCAGACGGGCGGCATGTGGGCGTACGTAGCCGAAAATCCGGATGTCGTCGGCGGTACCGGCAAAGAACGTGTCAATCACCTCACGCAGTAGTGCAGCTGGAACTTTTTCAAAGGCTTCCGCTGAGATCAGGGTGAAATCTGCTTTTGAGTCACGGATCAGTTCCGCCAGTTTTGCAATTGGTTTGGCCGTGGCTTGCCTGGTCTCAGGCGTTTGGGCCTTGCCATAAGCCAGGCATTGGTCCCCCAGCGCGTTGCGGGCCAGCTTGGCCGGATAAAAGACGCTGTGGCCCTGTATCGTAACCAATCGTTTGGCAAAGGCCAGCTGGATCGATGTGGATCCCGTCTTGTGATCGCCAATGTGGAAGATAAGCGTCTTGCGGTTTGGCATTTGGCGGCGGACCTTCGTTGAAAAAACACTCCCTGCCTGCTTTAGGGCATTCTGGTTGGCGGAACAATCGCTTCGGCCGACCAAGCGGCGGTTTTCCGGGATTGCTCGCCCTTCGCGCGCCCTCCTGTCCCTTGCTGCAGAATGGCAGATGCGGTGCAATTGGAACCAATCGGCACCGCGAGTTTGGCGGGTTGCGGAATGCAGGAAACTTGTGCAGGTGATGGCGCATTGCCTCAGGCTGTTTGAACAGCTTTAAACCGGCTTCGAAATGTTCAGGTAATTTGACAATGGTATTACAAATTTTGAAGGGTGGCCTGCGTCCTCTGGCGGGCAAAATCGACTGGAAAGCCGAAGCAGAAACGGCTCCGGCGCGGTTGTACGTCTTCGGCTCCTCTTCCTCGGAGGTTTTCGATTATATCTTTGGCGCGACGCCGCGCTATCGCAGCTATTGGGCCGGAGGCTGGTCTGCACGGGGACTGCGCAAGGAAGCGAACCGTGGCTATGTTCTGAAATGTTTGGAGAACGCCCGTCCTCAGGATATCATCTTCCTGCATTTTGGCGTGGTGGACGCGGTCTTCAATGCGGGCTACCGCGTTGATCGTGGGGATTTTCTGGATCCTGAAGGGTTTTGCCGGGAGGCGGCCGAAGGGATCAAGATGCTGGTTGCGGATCTGCGCGGCGCGGGGTTCAGCAATATTTACACGGTGGCCGTTGGCGCGCCTTGCAAGGTGCCCGCACGGTACTTCCGTAAGCGTTTCCAGCTACACGGGCTGCCTGCGCGCTACCAGGCGCAACTGCTGAACCGAATCAACCAGCTGATCAGCGACGTTTGCGATCGGCGGGACCTGACGCCAGTTCTGGCGGATGAGCACGGAGTTCTGAAACCCGAGTTCCACCGGGCCAAACGAAATCACCATGCCGATTATGTCAAGATACAGGAACTGGTCTGGAAGGGCATCCGGGATATCCCGGGGCTGCCACCGCGGCGGCAGGATTGGCGCAGCGAGCTGTACAAAAGTGGCGTGCGTGGGGGGGTCGGCAAGAGAATAGCGGCCGGAAACTTCAATCCCGTGAACCTGAAACGGTTCGAAGAGCCGCAGGTCCTGAGCAGGAAAATTTTGCCAGCGGCGGAGGAGGAACAAGGGGAGGTCTAGATGCTTCTCCTTGCGGCACAAAGGGTGATGTAGTTTAACGACCCTAGGTTCGGCTGGGATCTTAAAACGGAACGGAACAGGGCGGGAACATGAAATTTCTATGCGTTGGCGCAGGCCTCTCGGGGGCCGTCATCGGGCGGCATCTGGCGGAGGCGGGGCATGAGATCACCGTGATCGACAGCCGCAGCCACATCGGCGGCAACTGCCACACCGAGCGCGATGCGGAGACCGGGGTCATGGTGCATGTCTACGGGCCGCATATCTTCCACACCGACGACGAAGAAGTGTGGAACTACGTCAACGCCTTCGAGACCTTCAAACCCTACAAGAACCGGGTGAAATCCACCACTCGCGGGCTCTCGGGGGAGCGCGAGGTGTTCTCGCTGCCGGTGAACCTGCACACCATCAACCAGTTCTTCCGCAAGACCCTGCGCCCGGAAGAGGCGCATGACTTCATCGTCAATGAGCAGGCCGATACCTCGATCACCGATCCGCAGACCTTCGAAGAGCAGGCGATGCGCTTTGTCGGCAAGGATCTCTACGAGGCGTTTTTCAAGGGCTACACCATCAAGCAGTGGGGCATGCATCCGTCCGAGCTGCCCGCGAGCATCCTGAAGCGGCTGCCGGTGCGCTTCAACTACGACGACAACTACTTCTTCCACCAGTTCCAGGGCATGCCGGAGAACGGCTATACCGCGATGATCGAGAAGATCCTCGATCATGCGAACATCACCGTTGAGCTGGAGACCGAGTTCAGCGCGGAGATGGGGGCGGAGTATGACCACGTGTTCTATTCCGGGCCGCTGGATGGCTATTTCGGCTACGAGCTCGGCCGCCTCGGCTACCGCACCCTGGATTTCGAGCGCTTCACCCATCAGGGCGACTACCAGGGCTGCGCGGTGATGAACTACGGCGAGGAAGAGGTGCCCTATACCCGCATCACCGAGCACAAGCATTTCAGCCCCTGGGAAGAGCACGAGGGCTCGGTTCTCTACCGCGAGTTCTCGCGCCTCGCCGAGCCGGGCGACATCCCCTATTACCCGATCCGCCAGGTGGCGGAGAAGGCGCTCCTGGCGGATTACGTCAAGCTGGCACAAGAGACCCGCGGCGTCACCTTCGTCGGGCGTCTGGCGACCTACCGCTATCTCGACATGGACGTGACCATCCGCGAGGCGCTGGACGCCGCACGCGCCTTCACCGCGTGTCTGGAGAAGGGCGAGGCGGCGCCCGCGTTTTTCAGCGCGCCGCTTTGAGGGTGGCGCTGCGGGAAATTGACAGGTCCATCAGGTTGTAGAGATCTGCCAGCATGCCCGGTTGAGAGAGACTTTAGATTGGAGCGACCGCAGCGTCATTGCTTCGGGCGAGAAATGCGCCGAGGGCATGCGGGCGTAGCCTAGGTTCAAAAAGCGAGGAAGGCAGTTCATCCCATTATGTCACACTATGTGCTATTTGGCGTTGGATTGTGGTTCAACCGCAACTGGGTAAGCTGATGTGCAGCTAGACTTGTCGTGGCGGGGAGCCGGGGGAGATGTCAAGCTTGGAGCTGCTTCGCGACAGGTGCAGCCCGTAGGGTGGGCAGATTGGCCGGTGCATGGGTGGCAACCAATTGCAGGATCCGCTCGTAGGCTTCTGGATGCAGGCTGCGCAGTTCTTTCCTCTGCGCAGCGGTCAGGTTCCGCCCTAGGAATGAGACAGTTGACGCGGCCAGGCGCGGATGCATGCCGGGTTGCATCCGCCCTTGTATCCAGGCGATTAACCCGAGAGTAAAAGCATAAAAGGGTAAGTGGAGGCCGCACTGGGGTTGGCGGCGGATCTCTTGCGCGACAGCCTCGAAGGCTCGAAAGACCTGCAGCCGTTCCGGGCCGAAACGGTTGGTGAGACGCTGTCCGGTGGCATCGACGAAATGGACCACCCCGACGTGGTCGCTGGCTAGGATGCGGCGGGCCTTGAGGAAGCTCATCCAGTGCAGCTCGACGTCGTTATGCACCGAAATCTCGGTGCAGGTGATGCCTCGGCTGTGCAGGAATTCCGTCCGGTAGATCTTGTTCCAGGGGTAGTTTGCGGTTTGCACCAACTCTGCCGCGGTTTCGCGAGTGACCGGGCGCAAGGCCCCCCGGGCAAGGTCTGCTGCCTCCCAGAACGCTTGGTCAAAAGGCATCTGGCCGAATAGGCGGTCCTTGTCTAGGCGGCTGTCATGGTGCTGGAATATGCAGAAGTCGAATTTCCCAGCATGTGCTAGTCCGGCGCAGAGGCTGCGCAGTTCGCGGGTGGGGCGGTCATCAGCATCGAGAAACAATAGGTGCCGGGTGCGGACTGCGCGGAGGGCCAAGTTGCGAGCGGCTCCGGCGCCGCGGGAGCTGTCTAGGCGCAGCACGGTCAGCCGTTCTGTGGGAAAGCTGGTAGCACCAGCTAGCGCGGAGGCTTCCACTGGCGGATCCGAGCCGTCGTCTGCAATGATGACCTGTCGTGCGATATCAAGCGCCGCGAGGCTGGCTAGCAGGTGAAGCAGGTGGTTGGTGTCATTGCGAACCGGGATAGCAATGGTCAGGTCAAGCGTCATGGAAGCAGTTCATAGCGCAAAAATGTAAAGATGATGCAGATGAATGCGAAAATCCTCGCAAGGGAAAAAAAATACCAGCTCACGCCATAGGGCGGTCAGTGGTAACTCTTGGCAGCTGTCAAGGTAGAGCGCATCCAGATGGCTGACAGGACGCGCGGTGGTGAGGATGTGCTTTCGGAAGAACGTGTCGATGAAGCTACCGTCTTCCAGCCCTGAACGCAGGCAGGGGCGGATCATCCAAGGTGAGGTACTTGCGGTGCGGCAAGCATAGCCCAGATAGGTGATGTCTTGCAGTCCGCTCACCGGTAGCGCCACATGTAGCGCCATCCATGCACCGCGGCCTGTGGTTTCGACCTGCAGCTCAAGAAGCCGACCTGGCGGTGACCGCCACTGGCCGGACAACTCCAAGCTTGGATCGGCATTCAGGAACAGCCCTGGCGCCAGCTCTGTGGTCTCCGCCGTTAGCGTACCAGCGCTATCTTTGTTGTGGAAACGAGTCAGTTCCGGAAGCGGAAGGGAGGGGGGCATAGGAAGGTATCCGGGGGCGTAAGGTGTTATTCAACCTTTGGTTTGTATTACAGGGCGGGCGGCAGCATCTACTGGATGCGTGCAGTCCCGTCCCGCTCTGTTCTGCTTCCGGCTTGGTTACATGATGTGGTTATGATCAAGATGTAGCGACTTGGTCAAGCTGCGGAGGCCTCTTGGATGTCTGGTGCAGCGGCAGGGGGCGCTTGCATACAGGCCTCCAATGCCGTCACAACGGCATCGGCTACCCGCTGTCTTTCGAAGGCGATTGCCTCTAGGTTCGTAAACCGCTTTTGCAGAGTGCGAGCGGTTTCGAGCCAGGTTTCTGCAAAGGCCGTGTCGGGTGTGAAATCGGCAATCCGGGCGGCTGCCGCTGCAGTATCTTGGCCGTAGGTGTTGATCATGCAGCTGTTTGGGACGAGTTCCAGTACTCGGTGCTGGGACCCGGCATAGTAGGTAGGGATGCCGCCGACGACGAAGGCGTCAAAGATCTTTTCCGAGATATAGGCATTCTGGTGGGTGTTCTCATAGGCCGAGACGATGCGAGCCTGCATGTCTAGGGCGGCGATCTTATCTAGGTGCCAGTCAGGCAGAGCCTGGCGTGGTGCGTCCGAGCGCCAGCCTTTACCAACCCGAATCGTGCCTGGCAGCCCTACTTGTTGGGCCACCTCGGTGCGGTACACGCTGAGGCCATGCACGCCCTGTTCGGGCCAAGATTTGCGGTAGGGGTCACTGTCGCGCACCTCGGCATAGAAGGCTGCGGGTACGGCGGCATTTTGCCAGTGGTGGCAGAGCGCTTGCGGGGTCAAGTCAGTGTGGCGAGCCAGTAGTAACCCGTAGCGAGCCTGAAAATCCTCGTGGGTTAGCAGGAAATAGGGGATGTTTTGGAAATCGAAGATTTCGGAGTTCGAATGGTTGAAGAAGCTGTAGCCAAGTTCTGCTCCGTCATGCTGTAGCAGCCTTTTTCGTTCGGCAAAGCCATCGCTCCAGATAGAATCCCACAAGGGTTCTTCCGAGATCACCGCCAGCCGCAGCTGTGGATTTAGACGAGTCGCCTGCTGTAAGATCTTCGCATTTTCTCGCAGATCCAAGTTGAAACCTGTCAGCACCACATCCGCGGTATCGGGGGCTTGGACGAAGTCTACCTTACCCTGTACCAGCTTCTGGAAGGGCGCATAGGCAAGCGGGGTGCGGTTGGAGTGGCGACCGAAAAGGCAGACCCGCAGGCCGCGGCTTGCGCTCAACGCCGGGGCGCTTATTGATTTGCGGGCCGCGCGCCGCCGCAACAGTTCCTGAACCCGATCCAGCTGATGCAGTTCGGGGGCGTCTGCTGACAGTAGGCCACGAGCGGTCTGTTCCATATCCGCAGCGCGAGGGTTCTGTTCATGCGCCAGTAGAGCCTCGGGGCCGCCAAGCAGTAGATTCGTGGTGAGGTTCGTCAACAGAAAAGCGGCATCGCTCCGGCTTAGTTGTTGCTTGCGTGCCAAGTCATCCTGCAAAGTCGTGAGGAAGGTCGGCCTATCTGCTTTTTGAGGTTCTTTTTGTGGTCGGCCTGCAGTTTCCAGCATGAACTTCTGCAGGTCGTAGATAAATGAATGGGGACCATAGAGCGCCCATAGCTGTCGCCCCGCGTGACGCATTCGTGCCAAAGCCTCAGGATCACTTGCAATCTCTTGCAAACGTGCGGGCAGGTTTCGGATGTCTTCTGGGGTTTCACGGCAGAAGACGGCAGCCTGTTCCCAAAGCTCCGGGTTGCCGGGCGGTGCATAAGTATCCGCCAAGATCACTGGGATGGCACCAGCGCCTAGGCTTTCCCACAGGCGAATGGAGTTGGGGCCGGATCCGGAGGGGCACAGAGAGAAAACACTCTGTGCGAGAGAGGCTTTGAACTGCTCAGACGCGGACTGGTTGATTAGTTCGTCGCTCTTTTTTGACTTTCTAAAAACCTGATGGTCGTAGACTACCTTGTTATAGTGCCAGCTGTCGCGACCGATGATCAGTCCTTCAGGGCAGTCTGATAGTAACTCCAATATCCATGCCCGGGCTTCGGTCAAATAATATTTGTTGGACTTGGCTCCAATAAAGGAGAAAAGAAAAGGGCGTTCAGACTGAGTATACTCCTCAGTCATTTTAGTTACCTGTACAGGGTACAGAGGGAATGGACAGACATCAGGACCCCCTGCGCTTTTCAAATCCTCATGGGTGCAATGACTCCAGAATATGCGAGAAATTCCAGATTCTTCAAAGAGGTCCATATACTCTTTCATTTTGATATGCTGGCAGACAGTGATCTTGATCGTATCTGCTGGAATGCGTTTTATGAAGTCGTGGAACTTCTGCAAGTAGGCCGGCGCGTCTGGTGCCTTGGTTTGCAGTTTGTCGATCAAGGTTGCCCAAGGATATGCAATATATGTGACCCCTTGCGGTACCGCACCGAGGTCGCGCAGCTGATGGAAGGCATGTTGCTCGGTGATGGCAGGAAACTGCCACTCTTTGTCAAATGCTAAGATGTTATCTTTGAAAGAGATGGGGTTCTTATCGGCAGCAGGCTGAATTTTCTGTGCTGGCGCTGGAATCCCTGTAAAAATTGTTTTGGAAGGGGCTTTGGGCTTTGTTTTTGGGGCCTCGCCAAACACCTTAATGTTGTTGTGGCTGAATAATGCAGCCTGATCGTCTTCCATGACAGTCATCAGCCCGTCTTCATAACGTAATTTAAGATGGCGCCGAAAGACCGGTCCGTTGTCGGTCAGTTTTTGCAAGGCTTGACGGCGATCTTCCACAGGCACGATAGTTTCAATTTCCGCCATATATTTATCGCGGAAGCGCGAAGAAAGTTGGTTCTCTTGAATCCGAAAAATGCCAAGGCTGAACTTTGTTTGCACCAGAGTGGCGTTTTGAGCAAACAGTCGCCATAGGTTCCAGTCTCCAGCTAGTTTCATGGGACAAATTGTTTTCTGCGGCTTGGCTGCGTCCCAAAGCCATTTGCGGAAAAAAGTTCCTTCCTGTTGAAGGAAGTTCCAATGTTGGCCGTCACAAAGCCCGTCACGCAAGGCACGGGTGGGAATTGGGCTGTCGAATTGAACTAGAGGTGTATTATTGCGCATGACTGTGGCCGCGCCACCGACCCAAGAGACTTCGTTGGGCTGAAACTGGTTGGCTACGCTAGCAATGAAGGCGAGTGCGCCTTGCGACAGCATGTCATCTGCGTTGATCCAGGTTAGGAAATCGTTCTTAGAAGCGTCCAGCGCAGAGATGCCTTTGTACAGAGCATCGTACATACCGGCATCTGGTTCTGAGCTGTAGCTGAATTTTAGGCCGGCGCAGCTTAGTGGGATGCGGTTTGCAGCCAGTTCTTTTTGCCACCATTCCAGCCGTTCAGCAGTGCCGTCGTCAGATCCGCCGTCCTGTACATGATATCGAATGTAAAAGTCGCCAACTTGGGTGATGACGCTTAGAATGGTCTGATCCAGAGTCGCGACTGCGTTCAGGCAAGGGGTGGTGATCGAAATGGTGGGAAGCATGGCACTCAGCAATCAAATCGTGTCTGGGAAAGATGATGCACCCCTTTAACACTGAAAATAGGAGCGTACAATCATGGCGACGTGGGGAGCGCAGTGGGCGATTTTGCCTGAAGGTGATGCGTGAAAGTGATCTTGAAGCGTTCCGTGAAGTGGCGCGCTCCGGTGAAGTGGTCCCAATATTTCGGACAGTTTTGCAGCTTCGCTGAGGTGTATCGGTTTTAGGTTTCACGCTGCTCTTTGCTCTTGCGAGCCGGACCAATATGCGTCGTCCGGCGTTTGCCGATCAAAGCGCGGAATGGGGTCGCTCGGCGTTGTAAAATGCCATCCAATTCTTAACGACACGTCTGGCCTGGAAGCCGTCGCTGATCTCCTCGAGATAGATCGCCTCTTGCTTCAATGACCGCCACAACCGTTCGATGAAGATGTTGTCGAGATAGCGGCCTCGACCGTCCATCGAGATGCGCACACCCGCCTCGGTCAGCGTCGTGCTCCAGGCCGAACCGGTGAACTGACTGCCTTGATCCGTATTCATGATCTCGGGCGGTCCGTGTTTGGCGATGGCCTCGTTCTGGGCATCGACGCAGAAGTCGGCGTGCATCGTGTTCGAGAGCCGCCAGCTCAGAACCTTACGCGACGCCCAATCCATGATCGCCACCAGATACAGGAAGCCGTTGCGCACTGGCACAAAGGTGATGTCGGCGCACCAGACCTGGTTCGGCCGATCGATCTGCATCTTTCTCAGCAGATACGGATAGACCGGATGCTGGGGATGCGGCTGGCTGATTCTGGGACGTTTGTAGATCGCTTCCAGGCCCATCTTGGCCATCAGCCGCCTGACGCGGTGCCGCCCGACGACCGTGCCTTCTCTTCGCAGATAGGCCGCGATCTGGCGCGACCCGAAGAACGGGTATCTGGTGAACACCCGATCGATCTCTTTCATCATCGCCAGAGTGTCAGCATCGATGCCGACAGGCGTGTAATAGAACGCAGACCGGCTGAGCCGGACCAGCTTGCATTGCTGGCTGATGCTCAGTTCAGGGTTTTCCCGTTTGATCATCGCGCGTTTCTTCTCCGGGCTCACCGCTTCAGCCCTTCGGACAAAAAATCGTTCTCGACGGCCAGCCTCCCGATCTTGGCATGGAGTTCCTTGATCTCGGCCTCGGTCGGCCCCTCTGGCTTGCCGCCACGGGCAAACACATCAGCCATCCCCTCGACCGCTTGGCGTTTCCACGTGCTGACCTGGTTCGGATGTACCTGGTGCTTCGCCGCGATCTCCTGGATCGTCTTGTCGCCACGCAGCGCTTCCAGCGCCACCTTCGCCTTGAACTGGTCCGTAAACTTCCGGCGTTTCGCCATTCTCGTATCCCTTCAAAGGTTTGGGATACACCTTAACTCGTTGTCCAGTTTTCTGGGACCACTTCACCGGCGCTGCTCTAGCCTCTAGTTGGCTGTGGAAAGTCAACTATCCTGATGATGCGTTAAGGGGGCGGTTCAGTTCCCATCCAGAATTTCGGTAAGCTCAGCTAGAAGAGTGGTTTTTAGGCGTTGGCGCTCGTGTAGCCAGTGGCTGGGATTGCACAGCAGTGCGGCGAGGCGGTGCTGTGCCGCTGTATAAGCCGCGCAAAAATCCCGGACCCAGCTGGGGCTGTCCCACGCCAGCCCGTCGAGCCGCGTTGCGGCTTCGGTCGGGGTGAGACCATGCAGGTTCAGCCAAGAGCCTTCGGGCAGACCAAATTCGTGTAGTCGGTGTTCCGGTGCAGCCCAATAGGCAGGCAGGGCGCCGCAAGCAAAGGCGTCGAAGATCTTTTCAGTAATGTATTCAGGGTGGTGTGTGTTTTCAAATGCCATCAGGGTTTGTTGGTGGTTGTCCAGAAGAGCCAGCTTGTCCAAGTGCCAGTCGTAGAGCTGACGGCGGTCTGGGCTAGCGCCGTTCCAACTGCGTCCAAAGCATTTGATGGGCCCAGCTCGGCAGTGCTCAGCTACTTTGGTGCGCCAATTGCATAGCCCGGCAAGTCCTGCTTCGGGCCAGCTGATTGAATGGAACGGTTCGGGGCGACGTTCAAACATAAAAGAGAGGCGGGTAGGTCGGCTGGCAAAGGCGTTTTGCCAGTCCTGTTCCGATAATTCGCAGTTGCGCTTGAGGCGCGCTGCATAGGCGTTGGCGAAACGATGATTGGTCAGCAGATAGTACGGGATCTTTGTGAACCGGAAGATGGATGAAGTGCAATGGTTGAGCTGGTAGACTGGAAGTAAGCCGTAGCGGCTGTCGATTGTGCGGCGTCGAGCCAGAGGCTGACGGCCCCAGATGGTATCCCAAAACGGCTCTTCGGAAAGCAGAACGATTGGGCGTTGCCGTTGCCGCCAGTCCTCAACTAGCTCGAGAGGTGCGTTCTCGATATCCAAGGAGTGGGCAAACACGTAGATATCTGCCTGGTCGGGGCGTTGGGTGTGGGTGATCTCGTCGGAAAACAGGGGGGCGAGTGCTGAATAGCTTAGCGGTGTGCGGTGTGCATGCGCGCCCGTCCGGAAAACTCGTATCATTCTCTTTCTGTCCTGCTGTTTCATTCCGTCGCAGCGGTGGATATAGCAGAGCTCATCGGACACTGTCCTGCTCAAAAGAGTGTGCGTTGGGTTTGCAACTTGCCATTCGGGAGTGGAGGCTCATAAGAATGCATCGAGATGAGGCGCGAAGAGCGCGCAGGGGTTGCGTGTACGTTGGGGCCTTCGATCCTGAATTGCTCTAGTTGAGCGGTAAATGCATTTTGTGAGGTGCTGTATTTATGACGGATAGTGTGAACGTGCAGGCGGCGTTTGAACCGGGCCGACGTCTGATACTTTGGAGCCCTGAAGGGGAGCCTCTGGTCGCGCCAGTACAGAAGCAGTTGAATAGCCTCTATGCAGTCGAGGTTGCCGGGGAATTGCCGCAGATCTCGGCTGATGAGGTGGTGGTGGTGCTGTGCCGCTCACCTGCCGAGTCTCTGTGTCAGCTATTGCTACAGGGGCAGGAACCCGGGCAGGCCTTGCGTGAATGGCAGGTGCAGGCACGGTCTGTTCTGACGTTGAAGCGTAAGAAGCGCCGCCAAGTCCATATTTTTGACGTGAGGCAAGTCAGTCAGGCGCCGGAGACCTTCGGGAGGTATTTCGGCCTCAGTGGCCAAGCAGTGGAACAGGGGCGGCCGACAGAGCTGGGCGAACTTGATCCGGTATTGCTGGCGCTGGCCTCAGAACGGTTCCGGGCGGACCGTGAGTTGGGGGCTCTGGCTGGGGAATTCATAGCTTCCACAGTGCCTTTGGCTAAGTGTATTCAAACGGATGTTGCACTGGAGGCCTATCTTGAGAAACAGGAGGTTTTGCTGGAATTGCGCCTCCTGCAGGATCAGCAGCGTAGCATGTATGAGCAGGTCGAAACGCTCTATTCCGAAAGGCTGGCAGTGGAAAGACAGCTGGAGGAGGCGGAGCGGCAAGCTGAGCAGCGGCTTCAGCAGATGCGAAATGGCCTCGATAGCTATCAAGAGCAAGTTGATGCTCTGCGAGCAGAGCGGGACAAGCTGCGGGGCGATTTTACCCATGCACAAGCTCAGCTTCAGGAGGCTGTTGGCAAGATCTCTGAATTGGAGAGCGCGGCCGAGATTCGGGTCTGCGAGGTGCGAGCAGAGCGAGACAAGTTGCGGGGTGATTTTGCCCATGCACAAGCTCAGCTTCAGGAGGCTGTTGGCAAGATCTCTGAATTGGAGAGCACGGCCGAGATACGGGCCTGTGAGGTGCGAGATTTGCAGGAGCAGATCCGCCGCTTCGAGACGTCGAAGTCTTTCCGGATCACGGCGCCTTTGCGGCGTTTGCGGCAGATCATGAGCTTAAAGGGGTACGCGTGATGGAATTCACTCTTTCCGTGCCTGTGACCCATGTTCTGCATATCGGTGCAGGCTGCGGTGTAGATGTCGACGGGTATACGACTGCGGGGTTGGATCCGGTTGTCTTGGTGGACGCGGATCCCGAGGTTGTTGCCCATCTGCAGACACGGACAGGCGGGCTGTCGGCGGTTCGGGTGGTGCAGGCTGCAGTATCAACCCGTAAGGACGCTCAGTTGCTTTTTCGTACTAACTTCTCGGAATTGAACAGTTTGTCGCGCCCGGATCAATTGCGTGAATTGTTCCCGGGGCTGACAATACTGGCCGAGGAGCCTGTAGAACCGGTCAGTCCGCTGCAGCTTTTGGATGAATT
Organism: Leisingera sp. XS_AS12; assembly: GCF_041224635.1. Classification (NCBI taxonomy): domain Bacteria; kingdom Pseudomonadati; phylum Pseudomonadota; class Alphaproteobacteria; order Rhodobacterales; family Roseobacteraceae; genus Leisingera; species Leisingera sp. XS_AS12. The sequence continues at coordinate 10,877 of NZ_JBGFGM010000120.1, read as the reverse complement.
GCAGTTCCCTCAGGATGGCGTCGGATTGCTGGTGTTAGAGGCACCTGGGGAGACAACTGGTATTCTTGCTGCGCTGGCGGAAGCGGGACGGTTAACGCAGTTTCCTGTGATCCGGATCCAAGAGGGGGTGGAACTGCTCCATGATGGTGCGTCAGGTTTGGCGGCCATCTGCGTGCAGCTGAGGGCTTTCGGATACGACTCTTGGGTAGAGGGAGATGCAGCTGATCCTGATCGCCCGTATGTTGTTGCATACCGCGGCAGCGCTGGGGCTGATGCGGAGAAGCGGGTGGCCGAGCTGGAGGCTGAAACGGTGCAGCAGGCGCAGGAGCTGAAGCGGGCTGCAACCGCCCGGGACAGTGCCCGGTCCGAAGCTGAAAGCCTGGTGGCGCGGGTGGCTGAGCTGGAGGCTGAAACGGTGCAACAGGCGCAGGAGCTGGAGCGGGCTGCAACCGTCCGGGACAGTGCCCGGTCCGAAGCTGAAAGCCTGGTGGCGCGGGTGGCTGAGCTGGAGGCTGAAACGGTGCAACAGGCGCAGGAGCTGGAGCGGGCTGCAACCGCCCGGGACAGTGCCCGGTCCGAAGCTGAAAGCCTGGTGGCGCGGGTGGCTGAGCTGGAGGCTGAAACGGTGCAGCAGGCGCAGGAGCTGGAGCGGGCTGCCTCCGCCCGCAGTCGTGCTGAAGCTGAAGTGGAGAAGTTAGCCGCGCAGGTGGCGGAGCTAGAGCAAAGCACCCGTATGGGGCAAGGCGAGCTGAAACGTGCGGAAGGCCAGATTGGCCTGATTAAGGAGCTATTGCTTTATGGGGCGCGGTCGTGACGGCTAAGGCGAAGGAAAAGGTCGGCGCAGTGAAGCCTGCTACGCCGAAAACTACTGCCGCAGTAGAGTTGCAACCGCAAGGCAAGGGGCTTTTTGATACAGCAGGTTTGCTGGAGAGCTGCCGGACCAAATGGCGACATGGCGAATGGACCGCTTTGGCGGCCTTTGGCGAGTTGGAGATCAGTCGAGACCCGGATCGGGAAAAGATTGCTGTTCTGGTGGCCGCAGCGCATGGGCAGTTGGGGCACCTGGATCAGTCCTCCAAATACATCGCTCTGTCGCTGGAGTGGGGGTGCAGCCGAGAGATCGTTGCGCGAGTGATGGTATCCTCTGTCGAAAACAGTTTGGGGCGGGCTGCGCTGCAGCTGGGTGCGGAAGATCAGGCGCTCGGTTTTTTTCAGTCTGCGGTCTCGTTGGTTGAGGCAAAGGCTGATGCCGGGTTGTTGGCGAAGACCCGGCAGATCCGGGAAATGGCCCGCTGTGGCATGTTGCAGCAGGCCAGAGATCTGGTCGAAAAAGACCTTGCGACCATCCAGCAGGAGGGCCGTAGCCCGGAGCTTCCTGCTTGGCCGCAGGCGATCGCCGAAAGGATTGCCATTCTCAGTCAGGAAAAGCCCCATCTCGCTACCCCGGAGGAGGAGCATAAACCAGAGCTGCCTGTTCAATTGCTGAAGAACCCACTCTTTGATGAGCGGGCATTCCGCCATTACAGCGGTGAGACAGATGGGGTGCCAGAGGAATTTCTTTATGTCGAGACCAAGTCTCTGCCGCGCTCTGGGCTGCATTATCTGCGTAATACCTTGAGAGGGATTCTGGCCGAAGGGTTCAGTTTTTGCGAGTGGTATAATGAGCCGGGATGTTGTCGCGCCATGCCGTGTGCCATGACCAGCTATGCCGAGACAGGCGGATTTCATTTGCGCTTGCTGAAGTCGCATGATTTCGAGATGGCTGACCCGGTTCTCCCGGTTGCGGGAGCAATGCAGAGGCTGGTGCTGATCCGTGATCCTCTGGCTATCCTGACATCTTGGTGGACGTTGCATCTGCTGCAACTCAATCAGAAACTTCTATCGGATCACGGCATTGCTCTTCAAAAGATCTATTATCAGCATGAAAAATCGGTGACCCAGAAGACATACAGGATTCTGGAAAAACATGCAGTAATGCCCACGAGCGGGACACTGCGGACCTGGTTGCAGCAGAAACAGGCTTATATGGTGGCCTTCATGCAAAAATGGGGCGGTCTGCCCAATACTCGGACTGTCAACTATGTAGAGATGCCCCAAGTCGTGCTGGAGCTTTTACAGCCCTGGGAAGATAAGCTTGATGAGGGAGCGCGTCGACGTCTTGACCGGTTTCGAGAGAGCGGGCTGAAGGCATTCACTCCGCGCAGCAGTGCCTTTGTAGGGCCGGTAGACAAGATCACATCTCATCTGGAGGAGCATGCCCCTCTCTTTCATGATGCAGTCACGCGTATTCTGGACGCAGATTCATCGGGTAAGCTTGCAGAGCTGCACCAGAACTGAGAAACCGAGGGGCGAGACTGATATATTTATCGTTGTTCTCTCGATAGTCGCTGTGTAGGTCTGCGGCAGGCAAAAGAATAGGTTGGTTATGAAAAAAGCTCTTATTACCGGCGTCACCGGTCAGGATGGTTCCTATCTGGCAGAGTTCCTTTTGGAAAAAGGCTATGAGGTGCATGGTATTAAGCGCCGAGCCTCGTTGTTTAACACTGAACGGGTTGACCATATCTATCAGGATCCGCACACGGATCGCGCCCGCTTCAAGCTGCATTATGGTGACCTGACAGACACGTCGAACCTGACCCGCATTCTGCAGGAGGTGCAACCGGACGAGGTCTATAACCTGGGCGCTCAGTCCCATGTGGCGGTTTCCTTTGAGAGCCCTGAATATACCGCTGATGTGGATGGGATTGGCACACTGCGGCTTTTGGAGGCGATCCGCTTTTTGGGGCTGGAAAAGAAAACCCGCTTCTACCAGGCCTCGACTTCGGAGCTCTATGGCTTGGTCCAGGAAGTGCCGCAGAAGGAGACCACCCCCTTCTACCCGCGCTCGCCTTATGCGGTGGCCAAGCTCTACAGCTACTGGATCACCGTGAACTACCGCGAGGCCTATGGCATGTATGCCTGCAACGGCATCCTGTTCAACCATGAGAGCCCGCGCCGCGGTGAGACCTTTGTGACCCGCAAGATTACCCGTGGCTTGGCCAATATCGCGCAGGGTCTGGAGGATTGCCTCTACATGGGCAACATCGACGCGCTGCGCGACTGGGGCCATGCCAAGGATTACGTGCGGATGCAGTGGATGATGCTGCAGCAGGACGAGGCGGAAGACTTCGTGATCGCCACTGGCAAGCAGTATTCGGTGCGCCAGTTCATCCAGTGGTCGGCGGCCGAACTGGGCGTGCATCTGGAGTTCTCCGGCAAGGGCGTGGACGAGATCGCCACTGTTGCCGCGATCGACGGCGACAAGGCTCCGGCGTTGAAGCCGGGCGATGTCATCATGCGTATCGACCCGCGCTACTTCCGCCCGGCCGAGGTGGAGACGCTCTTGGGTGACCCGGCCAAGGCGAAAGAAAAGCTGGGCTGGGTGCCGGAAATCACCACCCAGGAAATGTGCGCCGAGATGGTCGCCGAGGACCTCAAGACTGCCCGCCGCCATGCGCTTTTGAAAGAGCATGGCTACGAACTGCCGGTTAGCGTGGAAGGCTGACACAATGACCCGGATCTATGTGGCAGGCCACCGCGGCATGGTGGGGGGTGCGATTCTGCGCCGTCTGGAAGCGCGCCAGGCGGCGGGGGAGGACTTGGAGCTGGTGACCCGCACCAGCGCCGAGCTGGACCTGACCGACCAAGCTGCGGTGCGGGCGTTTTTCCAGGCGGAGAAACCCGATCAGGTAATCTTGGCGGCGGCCAGGGTGGGCGGTATCGTTGCCAACAATTCCTACCCGGCGCAGTTCATCTACGAAAACCTGATGATCGAGTGCAATGTGATCCACGCGGCCTATGAGGCCGGTGTTACCAAGCTCTTGCAGCTTGGCTCTTCTTGCATCTATCCCAAGATGGCCCCTCAGCCGATGGCCGAGGATGCGTTGCTGACTGGCGTGTTGGAGCCCACCAACGAACCCTATGCCATTGCCAAGATCGCCGGCATCAAGCTCTGTGAGAGCTACAACCGGCAGTACGGCGTCGACTACCGCTCGGTGATGCCGACCAACCTTTACGGGCCGGGCGACAATTTCCACCCGGAGAACTCCCACGTGCTGCCCGCCCTGATCCGCCGCTTCCACGAGGCGGCGCGGGATGGAGCGGAGGAGGTCACGATCTGGGGCAGCGGTACGCCACGGCGCGAATTCCTGCATGTGGACGACATGGCCGAGGCCTCGCTCTTCGTGATGGACCTGGACGCGGACATCTACCAGCGCGAGACGGAGCCGATGCTCAGCCATATCAACGTGGGCTGCGGCGAGGATGTGTCGATCCTGGAACTGGCGCAGCTGGTAGCAGAGGTGACCGGGTTCAAAGGGGAAATCCTGACCGACCCGTCGAAACCGGACGGAACCCCGCGCAAGCTGATGGACGTTTCGCGGCTCGCGCGGCTGGGCTGGGAGGCCTCCATTGGGCTGGAAGAGGGGGTCCGCAGCACTTACGCGTGGTTTATCGAGCAGGCCTCGGTTCGCAACTAGATCTAACCAAAGCAGGAAGAACGTCATGCAGAAAGGCAATTTGCTTGATTGCGGTGTCATCTACGCAGCGACCGGAGAAATATTTTTCAAGGAAATGCGCACATCCATCCGGTCTATTCGCGCAGTGCATCCGGATCTTCCGATCACGGTCGCCTATTCCTGGGAAGGGGCACTGGCACGGGAGCTCCTGACGGGCATCTCAGGAATAGAGTACCTTGACCTAACCAAAGTTGTGCAAGCTACGGGGCTGAATATGGCTGACGGCATGGAACGTAGCCGCGGCGTAAAAATAAACACTCTAAAATATTCACCTTATAAATACACTTTGTTTCTGGATACGGATACCTACGTACGAAAAACGTTGCTTCCTATGTTCGAAACGCTGCGTTCAGGAGATACGCAGATTGTTCTAACGAACGAGCCCGTCGCCTACTATCCGAAGGATCAGTATGAGAATATGGGGCGCGCCGACCGGCCGAGAGCACAGGGGCTGCAGAAGCTGTCCAATCCAAACTTTTTCAATTCTGGCGTTTTCGCGTTCCGGGACACCGTTCGTGAATATGGTGTCGATGATTTCTGGGTATCCGCATTCCTTGAACAAGCCAATGCACCGGCTACGAGCAATTGGTCCCGTCTGTGCGATCAAAGCGCGCTGAATAAGACGCTGAAGGCATTTCCCGAAATGCCGCGTGCTGTTCTATCGAATACTCAATGGAACGCCCAATGCAAGATCCTGCACGAGTTATACAAGCAAGGCCGGTGGAATGATATTCACATCATACACTGCAAAATGGTGCATCGATTGGGCGTGGATCCCAAGCGGCTGACGGCTAGCGAATATATCAAAAGTTTCGAATTGGTCGAAAGTTGAGAAACTCAACGCTTTCATGGGAACGTTCATAGGGATAAACAGTGGGAATGGTTTTTTTGAGCGGAAAACAAGTCCTGTTCTGGTAATCGGTTTCAGTGTGGTCGCCGAACATTCGTTTGTTGAGATAGCGAACGGGGTGCATACGACAGCTTTAGTTATTATGAGCGCTTGTCTTTCACGGAGTTTGGAGCATACCGTAGCAATTGGGCGGTTTTCTACCAGCACAAAGGCCGCCCGCTTATTGACTTGCACAAAGGGAAGCCCGTCGAAGGGGTCCGCACAGGTTATATTGGGCACTTTCTTACAAAGAACAGTTCCTAAGGAAAAGAAAATAGGATGTCTATGATCACCCCCATTCTTCTCTGCGGCGGCTCCGGCACCCGGCTGTGGCCGCTGTCGCGCAAGAGCTACCCCAAGCAATTCGTGCCGCTCACCGGCGAGGAGACGCTGTTTCAGACCTCGGCCCGGCGGCTGTCGGGGGAGGGGTTTGCCAATCCTCTGGTGCTGACCAACTCCGACTTCCGCTTCATCGTTACCGAGCAGCTTGCCGGGGCAGGGCTGGATCCCGGTGCGGTGCTGATCGAGCCGGAGGGGCGCAACACGGCGCCTGCGGTGCTGGCGGCGGCGCTGTGGCTGGAGCAGACCGATCCCGACGGCATGATGCTGGTGGCGCCCTCGGATCACGTGGTGCCCGATGCCGCGGCCTTCCGTGCCGCGGTGGCGGCGGGTGAAGCGGCCGCGCGCGCGGGGCAGCTGGTCACCTTTGGCATCCGGCCGGAGCGGGCGGAGACCGGCTATGGCTATCTTGAGCTGACCGAAGCGCCGGAGGATTTCGCGCCCCGGCCGCTGCAGCTGCGCCGCTTTGTCGAGAAGCCGGACCAGGCCAGCGCCGAAGCGATGCTGGCCTCGGGGCAGTACCTGTGGAACGCGGGCATCTTCCTGTTCTCGGTGCAGGCCATTCTGGCCGCCTTCCGGCAGCATGCGCCGGAGCTGATGGCGCCGGTCGGCCAGGCGGTGGCGCAGGGGCAGCCGGATCTCGGGTTCCTGCGGCTGGATCCGCAGGCCTGGGCGGGGGCGGCGGATATTTCCATCGACTACGCGGTGATGGAAAAGGCGGAGAACCTCTCGGTGGTGCCCTTTGACGGCGGCTGGTCGGACCTGGGCGGCTGGGACGCGGTGTGGCGCGAAACCGAGCGGGACGCGGATGGCGTCGCCACCAGCGGCAATGCGACCGCGATCGACTGCGCCGACAGCCTGTTGCGCTCGGAGGATGAAAACCTCGAGGTGGTTGGCATCGGCCTCAAAGACGTGATCGCCGTGGCGATGCCGGATGCGGTGCTGGTGGCGGATGCCTCCCGCGCCCAGGACGTGAAGCAGGCGGTGGCGGCGCTGAAGGCCAAGGGCGCGCGCCAGGCCACCGAGTTCCCCAAGGATCACCGGCCCTGGGGCTGGTTCGAGAGCCTGGCGGTCGGCGACCGTTTCCAGGTCAAGCGCATCCATGTGCATCCCGGCGCCGCGCTGAGCCTGCAAAGCCACCATCACCGCTCGGAGCATTGGATCGTGGTGGAGGGCACCGCCAAGGTCACGGTGGATGACAAGGTGCAGCTGGTGACCGAGAACCAGTCCGTCTACATCCCGCTGGGGGCGGTGCATCGCATGGAGAACCCGGGCAAGGTGCCGATGGTGCTGATCGAGGTACAGACCGGCAGCTACCTGGGTGAGGATGACATCATCCGCTACGAGGATGTCTATGCCCGCGGCCAGGGGGCAAAGGGCTAGGACCGCTCGGGGCTCCTTTCAGCGCAGCAGCCATTCCTCCACCTGCGACGAGATCCTGCGCATGCGGAGCCAGCCCGGCGCTGTCGGCTGGTCGCGGCGCAGGCGCAGCTTGCCCAGCAGCCCCACCAGCGCCCATTCCGGGCGCTGGCTGCGCGGCACGTAAGGCCGGTCAGGGTCATGGGCGGGATTGGGCCGTGGCTGGCCATCGGCATCGCGCAGCAGGCTGCCGTAGTCGTCGCGCAGCCAGCGGTGTTTCCAGCCGTCGATGTCGCCATCCCCGATCACTGCCGGGTTGCCGCTGATCACCCCGAGGGGCGGCTCGCCCGGGCGGGCGGGGCGGATCCTGGCGCCGTCCAGCACCACCGACAGGCCGCGGCGGTCCTCGCCCGCCGGGTTGCCGTCGGCCCATTCGAACCATTCGGCGTAATCGGCGCCGCCGCCGCTCCAGGCGCCGGAGCAGCTGCCGTTGCCATCCGACCCCAGCCGGAAATCGGCGCTGCCGCTGCCCGCCAGCAGGTAGTCGTCGCTGCCGCCCTGGATCTCCAGATGCGCGGTGGGGCTGGCGGTGCCGAGGCCGGCACGGCCATTGGCCTGCAAGGCCAGCGCGGTGGTCCAGCTGCTGCCGTCGGCGGACAGTTTCACCGAGACATCCTCATTGCCGGCCAGCCCGATTTCGGCGCGGCCGCTCCAGCCGGTCTGGAACAGAAGCGAGGCGGTGTCGGAGGCCGCCGCCTTGTTCAGCTTGAGCTGATGGCCGGCGCCCGCATGGGTGAACAGCGTCGCCAGGCCGCAGACCGACAAGGGGTTGGCGGCATCGGCGGTGGTGCCGATGCCGACCGGGCCGAGGTTCTGGGTCTGCGCCGGCGGCAGCTGCCAGGCGCTGCCGTCCCAGACCCGCAGCTCACCCGCGCCCAGGTCCCAGGCGCGCCAGCCGGGGCGCGGCGCCAGGAACAGCCAGCCCTCGCCCTGCCAGACGGCGATCTGTTGCGCCTGGCCTGCCCAGGCCGCGGCCGGGGCGGCCCCCAGCGCATAGGCCTCGCCCTCTGCGGGGCTGGCGGGCGGTGTCTCGGCGCCGATCGCCTGCACCCGCAGCTGCACCAGCGCATCCAGTATCTGCAGCGCCTCGTTGTGGGTCACGTGTTTCTGTGCCTGGGACGGCATCAGATAGGGCAGGGCAAGAACGGCGGAAGTCTGGGCCGAGGGCTGGTTGCTCATCTGTGGCTCCTGTGGCTGGGGTCCGGTTTGCGCGCCAGCCTGTCACAGCGAGGTCAAGACGCCGCTAAGGCAGCGTACGCCGCCCGCGCAACACCCTCTTTGTTCGCGCCTTGTTCGCGCAATTGTCGTCAATTCGTAAACAATCTCCCTGATTTTGCCTGTTTTGCTTCCCGTCTTCTGCCCGGCGGCGCAGCCAGGCTGACCGTCGGTGGCGGCATGGGGAGTGCAGGGCATGACATTGGTGGCAGAGCTGGATTTCGGCGGGCGTTTCGGGGCCGGGGACGAGATCTTTGGCCCGGATCTGCGGGATCTGGAAATCGCGGTGCAGGGGGGGACCGCGGTGCTGTTCGCAATGAACGGGATAAATGGCGGGCTCAGCCGCTGGCAGCTGGCGGGGGATGGCAGCCTGCCGCAGCTGGCGGGGCGGCAGCTGCATGACCATGCGACCCTGCGCACCGGGGATTTTCAACTGGTCGAGGTGGAGGGGGAACTGCGGCTGCTGCAGGCGCAGCCGGAGCTGACCGTCTACCGGCTGGACGCCGCGGGCGCGCCCGGCACCCAGGACCGTCTGCCCCCGGCGGACGCTGCCGCGGGCAAGGCGCTTGGCGCGGTGGCGGGGCTGGCGCTGGCGGATGGCCAGCCGGTGGTCTACGCGGTGGAGAGCGGCAGCGGGCAGCTGCGGGGCTGGCGGCTGGAGGCGGCGGGCGGCATCGGTGATGCGCTGCCCCTGGGCGGCGGCGAGCAGGCCTATCGGCTGGAGCCCGCGGCGCTGCTGGCACCGGTCGCGCTGCCGGGGGGCGGCGCGGTGCTGCTGGCGGCGGATGGCCAGGGGGTGCATGGCTTCGTGGTGGAGGCAGACGGCGGGCTGCGCGCGGGCGGCACGCTTGGGGCCGAGCAGGGCCTGTCGGTGGGCGGCGTCAGCGTGCTGGAAGGCTTTGCCGTCGGCGGCAGCGCCTGGGCTTTGCTGGGGGCGGCGGGCAGCGGCAGCCTGTGCCTGTTTCGGGTCGGGGCCGATGGTGGCCTGACACTGGAGGCGCAGTTGCAGGACAGCGCGATGACCCGCTTTGGCGGCCTCTCGGCGCTGGAGGTGGTGGAGGTGCAGGGCCATCTCCTGGTGCTGGCGGCGGGCAATGACGGCGGCCTCAGCCTGCTGACCCTGACGCCGGGTGGCGCGCTGATCCACCTGCGCAGCCTCGAGCATCAGCCGGGGCTGGGGCTGCAGAACGTGACCGCGCTGGAGGCGGTGGTGCTGGGCGCGCAGGTGCAGGTTTTTGCCAGTTCCGCCACCACCGCGGGCATCAGCCAGTTCACCCTGCCGCTGAACGATCTGGGGGTACTGCGCCAGGCGGCGGCCGCACAGGACCGGCTGGAGGGGGGCAGCGGCCATGACGTGCTGGAAGGCGGTGCGGCGCGGGTGGATCTCTACGGCCATGCCGGTGATGACGTGCTGGTGGCGGGGGCCGGTGGCGGCACCCAGGCGGGGGGCGCCGGGGCGGATGTCTTTGTCGTCGGCCCGGGGACGGGAGCGGTCACGCTGCGCGATTTCACGCCCGGCGAAGACCGGCTGGATTTGTCGCTGTTCGAGGGGCTGTATGGGCCCGGCCAGCTTGCGAGCCGGGGGCGCAGCTACGGGATTGACCTGGAGCTAGGCGGCATCCGCATCGCGGTGGCGCAGGCCGGGGGCGGGCGGCTGGAGCTGGAGGATGTGTTCGGCGCGGCGCTGCGCTTTGACTTTCCGCAACGGCTGGCCTCTGGCGAGACCCGGCCGGGGGGCAGTTTCCACGGCAGTGCAGGCAGCGACCGGATCGTGGGCACCGAGGGGCGTGACGGCATCTGGGGGCTGGCGGGGCACGATCGTCTGGCCGGCGGCGCGGCCCGCGACACGCTGGAGGGCGGCAGTGGCCGCGACACGCTGAAGGGCGGCAGTGGCCGCGACACGCTGAAGGGCGGCGGCGGCGGCGACACACTGAAGGGCGGCGGCGGGCGCGACGCGCTGAGCGGCAACGGCGGCGGCGACCGGCTCGACGGCGGCCGCGGGGCGGACTGGCTGCAGGGCGGAGCCGGCGCGGATGTTTTTGTGTTCGGCCAGCGCCACCGCCAGGACACGGTTGCGGATTTCACTCCCGGCAGCGACCTGCTGGACCTCAGCGGCACGGCCGCCGGGCACTGGCGGGACCTGGAGCTGCAGGCCGAAGACGGCGGCACGCTTATTTTCACCGGATCGGGCCGCATCTTCCTGGAGGAGCTGCGCCCGGACCAGCTGAGCGCGGATGACTTCCTGTTCTGAAACCGCACCTGCAGGCGGCGGCGCCCGGACCGGAACCGGCGCGCGGCCGGGCCGGTCTGCAGTTCAGGGTAAGCGGCGTCTCGACCCCACGTTGCTGCTGATGGCTTCGGCTGCGAAGTGATCTCCATCTCATGATGGGGAGTGCGTTTCGCAATGTGTGCTACAAATTCGTTTCTCAAATCGCTGGGCGTCGAGATCTACGCGTCGG
>NZ_JBGFGM010000117.1:0-3721 GCF_041224635.1 Leisingera sp. XS_AS12 | reverse complement strand
GGCCATCACGAGCCCGCTGCCGTCCCAGAACAGGATCTTCAACCGGTCGGCGCGCTTCGACCGGAACACGAAGACCGTGCCCGTGAACGGATCCTCGGCAAGCGTCGACTGAACCAGCGCCGCGAGACCGTCATGCCCCTTGCGATTATGAAGAGCTCTTCATAACCGGAATTATGCAGGGCGCATGATTATGCGGAGTCCGCAAGCAGAGGCCATTTTTCTTGCTCTTTTTCTGTAGGTTAGAACGCTCGCCCATCTATCTCGCTATGCATAATTAGTGTCGTCTCTCGGCATTGCTTTGACGTTGAGAGGAGACCACATATGCCAAAGTCGATGGAAGTATTGCCAGCTTGCGTTCAGCTGATGAACCCTGGTGCCTTGAGGCCGTTCGTGGAGGAATTCGCGATCAGCTTGTTGAACCTGGGGCATAGCCGCCTGACAGTGTCTGGCTACGAAGCCTCAGCTCGGCACTTCGGACACTGGCTGCAGAGCAGCAAGATCGCGGTCGATGAGATCGATGAAGGCGTCGTGGGCCGTTTCGCGCGGCATCGATGCCGTTGCCCTGGTGGCCGACGTACCGCTTGCCTGTCCACCAAATACGTGAACCGGGTCCGGCGGTTCGTGGATTTCCTCGTGGAATGCGGGCAAGTGGCGCCATTGAAAGAGGAAGTGAAGTGCGCCCACGACGACCAGATCCTGGCCTTCCAGACTTGGCTGAGACGGCACCGGGGTATTTCGGAGCGCATAATCCATCGCCATGGCCGAATGGTCGTCCGATTGCTTCCCGCCTTGGGCCCTGAACCAGAGCAATACGATGCCGGTCTCATTCGGCAAGTGATCATGGAGCAAGCGCAGCGAAGTTCGCGGTCAAACCTCAAAACGATGACAACGGCACTGCGTGGGTATCTCAAATACCTGGCTGCCCAAGGTTTATGCCGACCGGGGCTCGATCGGGCCATACCGATCATTCCGCAATGGCGGCTGTCGACATTGCCACGCTTTATCTCCTCAGCTGAGGTTGATCGGATGATTGCATCCTGCGATGTCACGACGCCGCAGGGAACCCGCGACCGCGCGGTGCTGCTGTTACTTGCCCGTCTGGGGCTGCGCGCCGGCGACATTTCGGACATGCGTCTCGACGACATCGACTGGCGAGAGGGAACCCTGCGTGTCCGCGGCAAAGGACGCCGCGAGATCCGGCTTCCGCTGCCCCAGGACGCCGGCGACGCGATCATTGGCTATCTGCGTGATGTGCGCCCCCAAGTTGCCTGCGACCAGATCTTCCTGCGCACCGTTGCCCCCTTTCGGCCATTAGCAGGCTCAAGTGTCTCAAGCATCGTTAATCATGCGCTTGGGAGGGCGAGTATCGAGAATGCCCCGTCCCGGGGTACCAACTTGCTCCGTCACTCGGCTGCGACAAGCATGCTTCGGGGCGGTGCCACTTTGGATATGATCGGAACCGTGCTGCGCCATCGGTCGGTCGACACGACCGCCCATTACGCGAAGGTGGACGTTAGTATGTTGCTTCGGGTTGCCCAGCCTTGGCCGGGAGGTGCAGCATGCTGAGCCAGAACCTCGCACACCATGCGGAACTTCAACATAAGCTGGGGTTCAAGTTCCGGGTACAGCATACCCTGTTGAAGAGTTTCGTTGCCTTCGCGGAGGGGCGTGGCGATCGGTATGTTCATACTGCGCGCGTGCTTGAATGGGCGGCGTTCGCGCCTTCGCCACGGCAGCGCCGCAACCGATTGCTGACAGTTCGCCGATTCGCACTGGCGCTGTCGGCCGAGAACCGGCGTCATGAGATCCCGCCCGCTGACGCTCTGGGCCACGGCCCATCGGAGCGACGGATTCCGTATATCTACAGCGCGGACGAGATCGCCGCACTGATGCAGGCTGCCTCTTCACTCAAACCGACGAGTTCGATCAGGCCGCAGATGTACGAGACCCTGTTCGGCTTGCTTGCCGCAACCGGCATGCGCATTTCTGAAGCTCTCGCTCTTCGGCTCGATGACGTAATTGCCGATGGCTTGCTCATCCGGCAGACAAAGTTCCAGAAGAGCCGGTTGCTGCCACTCCATCGAACGACATGGGACGCCTTGGATCGCTATTTGCTGGCGCGCCGCCGGGTCGGGACATTGAACAGCGCGCTGTTCGTTTCCGCAGCAGGCACGCCGCCAGCCTACAGTACCGTGATAGCCGTTTTTCTCCAGCTCGCGCGCTCGATCGGCCTGCGCGGAGGCCCCGGCCAGCCGGGGCCCTGTATTCATGATCTTCGGCACACCTTTGCCGTTCGATCCTTAGAACAGTGCGGGCAAAATCGCGATGCTGTCGACCGCCATATCGTCGCCCTCAGCACCTACCTCGGCCACGCCCACGTCACCGACACCTATTGGTACCTGCAGGCGACACCAATCCTCATGAGGCAGATCGCTGCGGCTGGCGAGGCCATGCATAAAGGAGCTGTCTCATGACCGCGCTGGCTCCGCATCTCACCGCTTTCTTGCGCGAGCACCTGCCGCACGAGAGGCGGGCGAGTCCGCATACCTGCGCGGCCTACGCCTACAGCTTTCAGCTGCTGCTTTCCTTCGCGGCGGCTCGGTTGCGGGCCACCCCGTCCAGCATGCAGATTGAACAGCTCGATCCTCCACTCATTCTCGCTTTCCTGGAGTACATTGAGGACAGTCGCGGCAACTCGGCGCGCACCCGCAACGCCCGGCTTGCCGCCATCAAAGCCTTCTTCCGCTTCCTCGAGTATCGGCTTCCGTCTTGTCTGGATCAGGCGCGCCGGACCCGGGCGCTCCCGATGAAGAAGGTTGACGAGACCCTCGTCAGTCATCTCACCCGCGAAGAGATGCAGGCTCTGCTCGACGCTCCGGACCCGTGCCGGGTCTCCGGCCTCCGCGATCGGGCGATGCTGCATCTGGCCTTCGCTGCCGGGCTGCGCGTATCCGAACTCGTCAGTCTCCGCACCGACCAGATTGACCGTCAGGCGGCCGCCAGCATCCACGTCATGGGCAAAGGACGCCGCGAACGCGTGCTGCCCCTCTGGAAGGAAACTGCAGCGGCGCTGAAGGCTTGGCTGGCGGCCCGCCCGGCGAGTGGCGACGCCGAACTCTTTCTCAATGCGAAAGGACGTGCGATGACACGGTCCGGGTTCGAGTACATTCTGACCAAGCACGTCGTTACCGCGGCGCAAAAGCATCCCTCCATCTCCGACAAGCGCGTCACGCCCCATGTCCTGCGTCACACCTGCGCCATGCACACGCTGCAGGCGACCCGGGATGTCCGCAAAGTCTCGCTTTGGCTCGGTCACGCCAGCCTCCAAAGCACGGAAATCTACCTGCGAGCCGACCCGACCGAGAAGCTCGAGGCGCTCGCTGCGATGGCGCCGCCGTCACTAAAGCCGGGTCGCTTCCGCGCTCCCGACGAGCTGCTGGCTATGCTGAAGTCCGTCGGCCAATCAGCAGATTATGTCGAGTGATTTCTGCCAAAAACACCGCAGTCGGCAAGCCGTTGCCGCTGCGGACTCCGCATAATCATGCGCCCTGCATAATTCCGGAAGTCGACCGGCTTCGTTGCCACCAGGATCCGCACGCCCTGCGAGGGCATCAGCATGGATGCACCTCCAGCGCGTGGGCAATCTCGGCAATCCGGGCCGCAGGTGCATCATGGGCGAGTTCGATCACGACAGCGCCTCGAGTGATCCTGATTGGGGCAG
>NZ_JBGFGM010000116.1:0-304 GCF_041224635.1 Leisingera sp. XS_AS12 | reverse complement strand
GGCCATCACGAGCCCGCTGCCGTCCCAGAACAGGATCTTCAACCGGTCGGCGCGCTTCGACCGGAACACGAAGACCGTGCCCGTGAACGGATCCTCGGCAAGCGTCGACTGAACCAGCGCCGCGAGACCGTCATGCCCCTTCCGGAAGTCGACCGGCTTCGTCGCCACCAGGATCCGCACGCCCTGCGAGGGCATCAGCATGGATGCACCTCCAGCGCGTGGGCAATCTCGGCAATCCGGGCCGCAGGTGCATCATGGGCGAGTTCGATCACGACAGCGCCTCGAGTGATCCTGATTGGGGCAG
>NZ_JBGFGM010000115.1:0-281 GCF_041224635.1 Leisingera sp. XS_AS12 | reverse complement strand
TCCTGAAATGGGCCGATAGGAACGGCGTGGATTGGCATTACATCGACCCCGGAAAACCGCAGCAGAATGCCTTCATAGAGACATTCAACGGCAGCCTGCGGGACGAGCTTCTCAATGAAGAGATGTTCGATACCCTGGACGATGCCCGCCGCAAGCTGGCGCTGTGGCGATACGATTACAACAACGTCAGGCCGCACTCTTCGCTGGAGAATAAAACACCCCGGCAAGCGCGGCAGGCGCTTGAGCTTTTTGAGGGCTCCGCGCCCGGCGCGCTTGCCAAG
>NZ_JBGFGM010000114.1:0-12815 GCF_041224635.1 Leisingera sp. XS_AS12 | reverse complement strand
CTGGCGAGCGCGGCGAAACCGCTCAAAGCGAGAGGGAGGAGGCGGGCAGGAAGGGCCATGACGGTCACACCGGTCTAAAATGCTGTACTGTATGGCATATTGGATGGAAGCCCCCAGTCCACAAGGAGATTTGGGCGTAATACACGGTTTTGTCGCAAACACCTTCAAGCGTCCCAACTCTCGCTCACGCGAACTCTACGCCTGAAACTCAGGCTAGATTGGCTCTCTAATCAACGGGAACAAAGCCCAATTCAAGCAGATCCGCGTCATTGTTCGGGTCAGTATGCCTGGGTTTATCCGCTGAACGATCCCGGTGGTCAGAAAGGGTCTCGTGAGCGTGGTCGTCATTGGGAGCGGCAATACCCACCTCCCGGCGCTCTTCAGAAGAGAACAACTTTTGGCCGAGAACCGGAGACGCTGGGACTTGATCGTCATTCAAACCAGTAAAGACAAGGCATTCCTTCTTGAAGGTATCGACGCTGATGCCGCGGCTGTCGCCAATGGTCTGAGACATGATGACGTCGCCTGTTTCCAAGTCCACTGTGAAGATCTCGGATATCTGCTGCGGCTTGGAGTGGATGATCACGTAACTCTTCTGGTAGTAGCCCTGCCCCTTCTGGGAGCTGTTTATCACTGATCCCAGTGTGGTGCCCTCCTCGCCAATCAGGTTGGGCCCAAACTCTATCAGGACAGCGTCCCCTTGCACCGCTGGGGTCTTCAGCGTCATGATGACTAAGGGGTAAGTGATCCCGTTCTCCCCTTCTGACCCGCGGAAGCCTGTCCTGTATCCCTCCCAGCGCCCGGCGTCGCATTGAACGATCGTGGTGTTTGATGAGGCAGAGACGGAAGAAATCGGAAGCAGGGCAAGAATAATACCCGATACGAGCTGCCGGAAAGGCATGCGCAATTCCCTTACTGTTCATCTTCGATTGTTCGCAGGCTGGCCCCGTGGGGCAGTTTCCGGCGAATCTTGCGGCGCAGATCGAACACGAACGCCACAAGCTGCGCAACCTCCGCCCAATGCGCTTCCGGGATTGCCTGGTCAACCTCGCAGGTTGCATGCAGCGCCCTGGCCAGCGCGCGGCTCTCAATGACCGGCACGTCGTGCTGGTAGGCAAGATGGCGGATATTGCCCGCGATCAGGTCGACGCCCTTGGCCACGCAGACCGGCGCCGGGTCCAGCCCGCGCTCATATTTCAGCGCAACCGCATAATGCGTCGGGTTGGTAACCACCAGCGTTGCCTGCGGTACCGCCTTCTGCATGCGCTGGCGGGCCCGCTGGCGGCGGATCATGTCTCGTTTGCCCTTGATGTGCGGATCGCCTTCGGTGTCCTTGTGCTCGTCCTTGATCTCCTTGAGGGACATGCGCTGCTTTTTCATGTGGCTGTACCGCTTCCACCCGATATCAGCCATCGTCACCGGGATCATGAGGATCGTGATCCAGGCAAGCATGCGCGTGGCTTGCGATGAAATGGCGGACGGAAGGTATTCCGGGATCATGACCGCGCCGGGCAGGAGCGAGCTGATCACCCCGTAGGCCACCGTCGCGGCCAATGCCCCGACGAGGATCAGCTTGATGAAGCTCTTTGCGAACTCAACGAGGTTATTCACTCCGGCCAGCCGCTTGATGCCTGCCATCGGCGAGATCTTGTTGGGCTTTGGGGTGATGCGCTCCTTGGACACGACAAACGGCCCCTGGAGGGCGCCGGACACGGCCGCCGCGGTCAGCAGGATCCCCAGAACCCCGGCGGCAATCATCGACACCTGGTACACCGGCGCCGTAAGTGCGCCCCTCAGGTCTTGGAATGCGGTTTCGCCGGAACTGGTGTCGATCGTGCCTGCAAGGTCAAACAGAGACCCCAGAGCGCTGGCAGCATCGGCTGCGTGCCGTGGCAGATACAGGCCCGCACAGACCAGGAGCGCGCCGTAGATGAACAGGTGCCCGACTTCCTTTGAGGTCGGGACATCGCCCTTTTCCCTGGCCTTCTTGAGCTTGCGCTCTGTTGGCTCTTCCGACTTGGAGCTGTCATCGTCAGTCTGGGACATGATCAGCGCACCAAGGTTTCAAACCAGAGCGACAGCTGCTCGTTCTGGTAGGTCAGAATTGCCGGCACCGCCAGGGCCAGGAGGGCAAGCCCGGCGACAATCAGGCCCGGTCCGGCCACGAAAAACACCTGCATCGCAGGCATCACCCGGTTGGCCAGGCCCATGCCGAGATTAAGCAGCAGGCTGAGCACATAGAACGGCGCGCCCACGGCGGCGGCGATGTAGAAGGCAGAGGCGCCGATGCGGGCGATCTGGCTTGCCATATCTCCGATCATGACCTGGCCGGGGGGCAGGATCGCATATGAGCGCATCAGCCCGGTCAGGATGACATGGTGCGTATTGGTCAGAAAGATACAGGCCACCGCCCCGAAGGTGAGCAGCGTGGAAATCGTCGATCCGCTCTCAGGGCTGCCCTGATTGGGTGTCAGCGAGTTGCTCAGGCCCGCGGCAAATCCGATCTGCGCGCCAAGCACGTGGAAGGCCGCCATGAAGAGCCTGGCGCCGGTCCCGATGAACACGCCGATCAGCGCCTCAAGCCCCAGCAGGAGTGCGAAGAGGGTGACGTCTTCCGGCACCTTTGGCGCTGGAAGTGCAGGCATCAGGCCAAGCGCGAGCGCGATCCCGAAGGAAATCTTTGCCCGCGGCGGGATATGGGTGTCGCCAAAGCCGGGCAGCAGAAGGGTCGCAGTGCCAATGCGCGCATAGACCAGCGCCACCATAAGGACCCATTCCTCTGTCAGCTGAGCAATGAACGTGCCGCCCATGTCACTCCCCGATCTGGGCGACGGTTTTCATTTTGCTCTTCCAGTGGATCTCGGAAAAGGAAAGGATCGGCGTCATCGGAGCAATACGCTCAAGCATCGATCGGATGATCGGCCGGTATTCAGGGCTGACAACCAAGGCAGGCCATTCATCCCGGGCCGCGTAGCCCTGCAGCACGCCGCGGGCCGCCCGGCCGAATTCCTGCACCTTCGCCGGGGACATGGTGCAGATGGTGTCATCGCCCTGAATCTTGACCGAGCTTGCGAATTCCTGCTCCCACTGGCTGCCGAGGGTAACGGTCTGGATGAAACCGTCGCTTCCCTCCAGGGACTTGCAAATCTGGGCTGAGAGGGCCTTGCGGACATGCTCCGCAACCAAAGTGGCATTCGTCGAGATGACAGCCGCTTCAGCGATGGATTCCGCAATCAGCGGCGTATTCTGAATGGAAATGCGTTCCGACAGCAGTTTCCGCAGGATATTGCGCAGCAGGATCACCGGGGACGGGCAGGAGATATCCTGAATGAGTTTGCGGTATGCAGGCTCAAGGCTATTCATCACCTCGCGTGCGGCGCCGTAGGTCATCATTTCCGGCATGTTTTCCTTCAGCGCCTCAGTGAGGTGCGTGACGATGACGCTTTCGGGGTCGACTACAGTAAAGCCGCGAGCTTCCGCGTCCGGCGCTGACCCGGAGTCGATC
The DNA here is from genome assembly GCF_041224635.1 of Leisingera sp. XS_AS12. Lineage (NCBI taxonomy): Bacteria > Pseudomonadati > Pseudomonadota > Alphaproteobacteria > Rhodobacterales > Roseobacteraceae > Leisingera > Leisingera sp. XS_AS12. Next base: position 9,310 of record NZ_JBGFGM010000114.1, on the reverse strand, counting down.
CAGATCGCAGGCAAACCGAACGTGGGCTCTTTCACCCGCTCGCCCGGCAGGTCTGTCGCCTCGCCTGCGGGATCAATCACGAGCCTGCCGCCAGGGCGCAGCTCCCCGGTGGCGACCTCAACGCCCTGAACGTTGATCCGGTAGGCTTTGGTGCTGGCAAGCTCGCCGTCCTTGATGCGCACCGGCGGCAGGACAAAACCGTATTCCTTCTGGAACATCTCGCGCAGGCTCTTGATCTTCCCCGGCAATGCGGCGTCATCGCTGTTGAGCATGACGATGAGGCTCCGGCCCATTTCCAGGGTCACTGTATCAATACCCGAGGATTGCTCTGGTTCGGCCTGGGATTTCTTCTCAGCCAGAGCCTTCTCCGCATCAGCCTTTTGCTGCTCGTTTTGCTGCGCATCCCGTGAAAAAACGCCCAACGCGGCCAGCACCGCGGCAACCGCGGTGAACAGCAGGAAGGGGAAGCCCGGCAGAAGCCCCATGACGAAAATCAGGCCGCTTGCCACGAAAACCGCCTTCGGACTTGCCGAAAGCTGCTTCGTCACAGCTTCATTGGCGGCGCCTTCGGTGGCGCCCTTGGTCACGATGATGCCCGCCGCGATAGAAACGATCAGGGCCGGGATCTGAGTGACCAGACCATCGCCGATTGTGAGGACGGTGAAATTGTGGAGCGCATCGCCGATGTCCATGCCGTGGCGGGTGATGCCGATCAGGATGCCGCCAACGACGTTGATCAGCGTAATGATGATACCGGCAACCGCATCGCCGCGGACAAACTTGGCCGCACCGTCCATAGCGCCAAAGAAGCCGCTTTCATCCTCAACCTCTTTGCGCCGCCGGCGCGCTTCCACCTCGTCAATCATGCCTGCGCCAAGGTCGGCATCGATTGCCATCTGCTTGCCGGGCATTGCGTCCAGCGAGAAGCGGGCGGAAACCTCAGCGATACGCGTCGACCCCTTGGTGATGACGATGAAGTTGATCGCAACAAGGATACAGAACATGACCGTGCCGATCACATAGTCGCCTCCGACCACAAAATCGGCGATCCCCTGAATCACGTTACCCGCGGCATCAGTGCCGGTCTGACCTTCAGACAGAATGAGGCGGGACGAGGCGACGTTGAGCGAGAGCCGCATCATCGTCACAACAAGCAGCAGGGTGGGAAAGCTGCTGAATTCGAGCGGCTTGCGGACCCACAGGGCAACCATCAGGACCAGTACGGATACCGACATGGACAAGGCCAGGCCAATATCAAGGAGGATGGCGGGGAGCGGCACAAAGAGGATGGCCAGCACCGCACATACCGCAATCGCAAATGAGACATCGCGATGCCGGGACATGATCCCGAGGCGCGCGGATAGAATGTCAAGAACAGCCGATTTCTGTCGTTCTGCTTGTGCCATGGGCGGAGCTCCTGATTACTGACCGGTACGGGACGGGGAAATTTCGTATCCGGGGATCAGCGGGGCAGGCGCGCCGCGCTGATATCCGGTTTCTGATGCGGCGGCCTCGCGCTTTGCAGGCCGTGCGGCGGGCGGTGCGGCAAGACGGCGTGTATAGCGCCGCTTGCCCGGGTTGGCCCGGACAGGCGCATCGAGCGGGTTCATCTTGGCCCTCATTGGCGCGGCGGTTCCGGCTGGCTGGCTTGCTTCCGGCTGGATGCGCCTTTGCGCCGCCATCGGCTGGGCTGGCAGGGCCGCATCCGGCCCCAGCCGCTTCAGCTCTTCAAGGCTTGGCATGGCATGCCCGTATGGCCCATCCAGAGACGGAACCTGCTGCAGGCGCGCCTGAACCGGTTGCTGGCTGGCAGCGGGCGGCGCGCTCTCTGCCTGTGAGGCAGGCTCCTGGAACGCAAACAGACCGCCGAAGCCTTCGGCGCCACCGAATCCGGGGAGAGCCACAGCCAGGAGAGCGGCGCAGATCAATGATTTTCGCATCATCAAAGGCCGCCGCTTACGATGAGATCGAAGGACTGATCGGTAAGCTTGGTGAGAGCCGAGTAGATCAAGGGCAAGCAGAGGACAATCGTCACAAAGATTGCGGCAATCTTTGGCACGAAAGTCAGTGTCATCTCCTGAACGGAGGTCAGGGCCTGGAACAGGGCGATCCCCAGCCCGACCGCCATGGCAACCGCCAGGACAGGGCCTGAGGCCACCAGGATCGTCCAGATGGCCTCAGTGATGACATGATGAATATCCTCTGCGCGCATGTCAGACGGTCATCCGCAGGACTTCCTGGTAGGCGCCGACGACCTTGTCACGCACGGCGACAGCGGTATCCAATGCCGCCTCCATCGCCATAGTCGCCTGAACAACCTCCTGAGTGGACATCTTGCCCTGCAGCCCGGCGACCGCAGCACGATCACCGGCCCGGACAGTCTCCACCGTGTCGCGCAGAGTGTCCTCAAGCATTGCGGAGAAGCTGGGACCTTCGGCGGCGGCCGCAGCTGGCACCGAGGCCGCTGGTACGGACTGGCCCGCCTTGTAGGCGCGCAGGGCGCCATTGGAAAACATGCTATCCATGAGAGATCCTTCTTAAAAATCCAGCATATCGGTTGTCATCCGGCGCATTTCACGGCTGGTCGCGATCATGTTGAGGCTGGCCTCGTAGCTGCGGGCGGCCTCACGCATGTTGGCCATCTCGACAAGGGGCTCGACGTTCGGGCGCTCGATGTAGCCCTGCTCATCAGCGAGGGGATGGGAGGGGTCATACTGCAGCCGCATGGGCGACGGGTCATCCGACACTGCCGCGACCTCTACGAGGTTCGCACCGGTTTCCCGGTCGAGGACGCTGCCGAAAGTCACCACCTTGCGGCGGTAGGTATCTGACCCTGGCGCGCCGGCGGTGTCCGCGTTCGCCATGTTCTCGGAGATGATGCGCAGGCGCTCGGACTGCGCTTGCAGGGCGGATCCGGCTGTGCGGGCCACAGCGCTGAGATTGTCCATGGACGGCTCCTTACTTCCCGTTGACCGTAGCGATCATCTGGTGGGCTTTGCTGTAGAGCTTCGAAGCGAGGCGGTATTGGCCGGAGACCGATGCCGCGAGAATGGACTGCTCCTCGAGGATCACGCCGTTGCCATCCAGGGAGCGGCCCCATTCGCTTTTCGCATCAATTACGGAAACGGCGCTTCCAAGCGCTTTGCCCAGATAATCGTCGAAACTCTCGACATCCCGGGCGTTGTAGCCGGGGGTGTCCGCATTGGCGATGTTTTCTGCAATGACCTTCTGCCGTTCGGCAAGCCAGGTCATCCTCTGGCTTGCTGTCTGCAGCCAGGAAGTCGGCGTATCGGCCATGTTTGTCCTTGCGAAAAATCTAATCAGGAGTTTTTATACACCGGCTCGATCCCGGAATGGAACCCTGCTTATGGAACGACCAACAAAATTTTCGCAAATGCGCAGCAGCCTGCGCAAGCTGTCCGGTCCTGCCGTCAGCGGCAAGGTGACCAGCGTTGGAGGTCTTGGCCTGACCGCATCCGGACTCGGCGAAACTGCGAAAATCGGTGATGCGGCGCTTGTTGCTGGCCGGATCCGGGCGGAGATTGTGGCAACGAGCCCTGAGGGCATCCGGCTGCTGCCGTTCGGGACCTGGGATGGCATTGGCCGCGGTGACCAGGTTGAGCTGCAGCCGGGCGGCGGGGATATCTTCCCCGGCTCGGAATGGATCGGGCGGGTCGTTGATGCTTTCGGTGAACCTCTCGACGGGATTGCGCTGCCGGATGGCCCCTGTGCATATCCGCTGCGCAGCGCGCCGCCTGATGCTTTTGACCGGCGGGTCATGGGTGCAAAGCTGGAGACCGGCATTCGGGCGATCGACATCTTCACGCCGATCTGCCGCGGACAGCGCCTGGGCATCTTCGCCGGTTCCGGCGTTGGCAAATCCACCCTCATGGCCATGCTCGCCCGGCAAACGAATGCCGATGTGATCGTGATGGGCCTGATCGGGGAGCGCGGCCGGGAAGTTCAGGACTTCATCACCCGCGATCTGGGCCCGGAAGGCATGGCACGTTCATGCATCGTTGTGGCCACATCGGATCAGCCGCCGCTGATGCGCCGCCAGGCGGCACTGACGGCGACATCCATTGCGGAGTTCTACCGCGATCAGGGTAAGCAGGTGCTGCTGATGCTCGACAGCGTAACCCGCTTTGCGACCGCGCAGCGTGAAATCGGGCTGGCTGCGGGAGAGCCGCCGGCGACCCGCGGCTACACGCCAACCGTCTTCACCGAGCTGCCACGCCTGCTTGAAAGGTCAGGGCCGGGCTCGGTGCGAAAGGGGGGCGGGGATATCACCGCGCTCTATACCGTGCTGGTGGATGGCGACAACATGAATGAGCCGGTCGCTGATACGGTGCGCGGCATCCTTGACGGGCATGTCGTGCTGGACCGCAAGATTGCGGAGACCGGCAGATACCCTGCCATCAACGTCGCAAAGTCCGTTTCACGGTCGTTGCCCGGATGCCATGTGCCGATCGAGCGTGCGATCATGAATGCCGCGCGCCGCGCGCTGGCGCGTCATGCGGATGTTGAGGATCTCGCCCGGATCGGCGCTTACCGTGCCGGTTCTGATCCGGCAACAGATGCGGCAATCCGCTTTGCCAGCCTGGCGGATGGCTTTCTGGGGCAAGGGACCCGGGATCCGCAGAGCAGCGAGGAAGCCTTCGCGGTCCTGTACGGCCTCCTGGCGGATGCGGGTGTTGAGGTCGAACTACCGGAACAGGTCAATCCGGCGGCTGCGGCGGCCGGATAGGGGCCTAGAGGTATGCGGCCGGGCGCCGGAGCAGAACCATTTCATCAGCATCGACCTGAGCGGCTTCCTGCTCTGCTTCCGCCTGGGCGGCCTTGATGTTGCCGTCAAGCTGTTCAGCGCTGCGCAGTTCCCGGTAGGCGTTCAGCACCTTGTCACGCTGGACGCCGATTTTGTTTTCAACATCAGCGATCAGGCCGGACAAGCGCTGGTTTTCCTGGCGGACCGCATTCAGGAAGCGGCCCCGGTATGGCATCGCCTCGATCATGGTGACCGAGGCGCCAGCGCGCCTGCTTTCCTCCAAGGCCGACCGTTCCCGGGTGAGCCTGTCAGCTTCGTCCTGCATGGATGACAGCACAACGGATTGCGCCTCCATTTCCTGCTTATGGAGGCGCGCGAGGAGGGCATATGTCTTCTTGCGGTCTGCCATCAGCCGCGGGCGATGGTGCGCTGCAGCTCGTCGACCTCGTTGAAGGTGGGGCGCAACCGTTCAGGGATGTTGCCCCGGCCGATTTCCACACACATGTTCGGCGGATGCTGCTGCGTCATGGCGACCACGATGTCGCGGATGACCTTGGAGAAGGTGTAGTCCGTCTCCTCGATCGCCTTGATGCGCTCAGCCACGGGCTGCACGACGCAATAGGCCAGGAAAACACCGAGGAAGGTGCCGACCAGCGCGCCGCCGATCATCACGCCCAGAACCTCTGGCGGCTTGTCGACGGACGACATCGTTTTGATCACGCCCAGGACCGCGGCTACGATACCGATCGCCGGCAGGCCATCTGCCATCGATGTGATGGCGTGACCGGCAATCATCCGTTCCTCCAGGTTGGTTTCGATCCGCTTTTCGATCACATCTTCCATCTGGTGGGGGTTGTCGAAATTCAGCGTCACCATCCGGAAAGCGTCGCAGATCAGCAGCGTGGTGGAGGTGTCTTTCAGGATCTTCGGATATTTGCCGAAGATCGAAGAGCTTTGCGGGTTCTCGATGTGCTGCTCCATATCCACGGGTGAGGCAGTACGCTGCATCCGGGTAAGTTCAAACAGAAGCATCAGCAGGTCACGGTAGTCTTTTGCGTTCCAGCGCGGGCCGGTAAAGGCACGCTTCAGACCGCCAGCGGTCAGTTTGAGGCTGGCCATGTCACTGGACACGATCAGCGCTCCGATCGATGCCCCGGCGATCATCATTCCCTCGAAAGGAAGCGCATGCAAAAGAACGTCAAAGTTGCCGCCCGACAGCGTGAAGCCGCCGAACACAAGCCCGAGCACAACGAGCAACCCCAAGGGGATCAGCATGGTGGTAGTCTCCAAAATCTCAATTGCGAGGAACATACTGCAATTCAGTTTTTCGCAAAAGATCAAGCTTGCAGAAATATGTGATTACAAATAGATTTTCGCATATTGCACAGGATATCTTGGAGACAGTCAGGTGGAGCTCTTGCCGCAGACATCGTTCATCAGAATTTTCGAACGGTCCGAGTTCGGGGCGCACCCCGACTGGCCTGCCGACATCGGCCTGGCATATGCCGTCCGGCACGGCGAGCCGGACCGGATTTATCCGTGGCACGAGAGCGAAAGCGCCGAGGACGTCCTGGCCCGCCTTGGCAGCAGCGGGGAGCAGGATTTCAGCGCATTCGGCGTCCACCCTGCCACAGAGGGATTCCCGCCAGCCGCTCACAACTTCGCGGCCGACCAGGCGCTGCTGCACGATATCGAAGCCCGGATCGCGGCAAATGACGACCTGCTGGATGAGGCTGACAATTTCGCGGTCAATTTCCGCTTTGCGCGTGACATGGGTATCAGCTTCCCTGCCGCCCCGGAGACGGAACAGGACAACGCAGAGGAGGCGGCTCCGGAAAATCCGGAAACCGCCGCCACGGCCGAGGCTCAAGGCTACGTCCCCTATCTGGAGCGCCAGGCGCTCCCCGGCGGCATGTCTGAGGCCGCATTCGAGCTGCCAGAGAATGGGGATGCGCTGTTGCGGTTCCCGGGCAGCGGAGCTGAAGCTGAGTGCCCCTCCAGCGAGATCCTTGTGCGTTCTGACGGAACCGGTTTTGCCCTGCCGCTTGGCCTTGTTGCGCCGGAGGGCGTCCTGGCCTCTTGCATCCGGTTGCCGCGCGATATCGTTTGCGGCCGCCTGGCCGGATCCGGCGCCCCGGCCGAACCGGTGGTGTCCATCACGGGCGAGCGTGTGTCCTTCGTGTTCGCCGCACCCGCACCGGTGCGCGCCAAGCCCAACAAGAGCATGGTGCTGATGGCTGGCTATGTCCTGCTGACGCTGTCCTTCCTCTGGGCCTGGGCAATCGATGAGTTCAAGGAAACTCAGGAACCCGGCAGCACCGTGAGCGCGCTGCGTAGCGAGCTCTTCAAATAACGGCTCCGCTGATCCCTGAAGCGCGGATATCTAGGATTTGCTTAACGGAGGCTGCGCCAGCCACCTCACGCCCCGACCTGAAGGCAGGCGGGGTTGTCGGGATAGTCGATTCGATACCCGTTGAAGTTTTAATTTCTTGCCTTATGCGTTGCTAAACCAATACGGGAGCGCATTTTTTATCTGAACTTTGACTAATTTATAAATCCATGCTTTACTTGGGTTGTGTGTATGAGTGTCGCGGAGGGGTGGTAATGCTTCGCATGAAGGGATTTCTTCTATTTATAATCGCGTCCATATTTTTCGGCGTAATCGCCGAGGCGCGCAGCGAACGGACAGTTACGGTCGTGGCGTGGGATGGACCTGAATTTAAGTTTCGCTGTGATAAAATGGCAAAAGCCGACACGCCATGGGGCACTGTAAAGACCTGTATTGCCCACTCTCTAATTTTAAAAAACCACAAAGTTAGCTTGACCATGAAAGTGAATGGTGGAGGTAGCGCAGATGCGGTCGTCAAGGTCAAAGACGACTGCAAAGCAGTGGCGACGGTTGCTGGTGTGCTTGATGTGGTTTTGTCAGGGAAGGTGAGTGAATCGACTGGTTCAGTCATTGTTGAGGCTTTTCATACATGCGTTGAGGGGCATGAAATCTACTACAAAGCTGTAAAGGGTGGGGCCGAGTTTACCACATCCCATGAGGAAAGTTTTGATTCATTAGGCGGCCATACAGATGCGCCCGAAGCCCCGGTAGTCTGTACGGTAACTGCATCCCAAAGCGCTCGGATAGTGGACCGGAATGGGTGGGGTGAGGACGTCGTAATAGCCGTCGACAATGGGTTTATCTACTGGATCGCGGGAGATGCTTTGTACCGCGCGCGCCATGATGGACCGTTGGTTGCTGAAATGGTTGACGGGGGTGGATGGAAAGGCAAGTCCACAATTGTCGTTGAGAATAATGTCGTTTATTGGGTGAGTGAAGGGGATATTTTTTATGCCAACCTTGCGAACCGCGAACCGGCCAAAACATTGAACTCCGGCGGCTGGTATGAGGATACAAAATTTGCAGTAGATGGTGAAATGATTTACTGGCTGGATCAGCAGGGTTATCTCTACGCCAGCAAATTAGAGCAGCCGCTAATTGCGAAGCAATTGAATAGCCAAAACTACTCTGACATTGATGGTCTTACCGTGAACGCCGGCAATATATTCTGGCAGATAGGAGGAGACCTTATTCAGCGCGGCGCATGTTTTGAGGAGGAGCCTTCCGTAGTGAACCGGGGCGGATTTGACGGCGGGGTCTCAGTAGCTGTAGGCGACGGCAAACTCTTTTGGACCGCCGAAAACAACTTGTATTCAATTCCCCTGGATCCTTCTAATTAACTAGGCCCCGTCGACAAATGTCCGCTCTAAATCCGGATGGATGTAAGTCCGACATCAGGTCTCGTGACAAGCTGGTCTCAATCGCAGATACCAGCTTGAATCACGTTCAGCGCTTCCTGTGGATCCCTTTTGTCAGCTCGGCCTAAGCTGCCCCATACCTCACTTTAGTCCAAAGAAGGCCTTCCAGCCACCTTCGCGAACGCGACGGATTTCCTTGCCTTCTGCAGATTCCTCGAAGTGTTTTCTTTCTTCTTCGGTGATGGGCATGTCGCGCCGGATCTTAAAATCAACAATCTCAGCTTCGGTTTTGATCGATCCAGTCTTGATCCGATAGTCCAGCTGCAATTGCCCAAGCTGAAACGCCTCAGTCTTGATTCCGTCTCCGCGCCGGATTTCACGCCCCTTGCCAGTTTGACCTCCCTGGAACACCTGTCTGTCTGGGGGATCGACGCGGTAACCGACCTGGAATTCGCCCGCGACCTGCGCCAATTGCAGAGCCTGAACATCGCGGATTCCGGTGTCACCGACCTGTCACCGTTGACCGGCCTCGACACGCTGGAGGTCTTCCTGGCGTTCAACACCGAGATCACCGACCTTTCGCCGCTGGCGGCGGCGAACCTGCGGGTCGCCTGGATCTCGAACTCTCCGGTGACCAGCCTGGCTGCGCTGGCGGGGTCAACACGCCTCGAGATGCTGCGCGCCGAGGGCACCCGGTTGCAGTCGCTGGACGGGCTGGCCAACAAACCGGCGCTGCGCACGGTGATCCTGTCCGACACGCCGGTTTCGGATCTCGGCCCGCTGGCCGGAGCGACAAGC
>NZ_JBGFGM010000113.1:0-315 GCF_041224635.1 Leisingera sp. XS_AS12 | reverse complement strand
CGTATTGCCTGGCCAGTTCAATCATGTCCGCCACGAGCCGGTCTTCATCTTCCCGGCCTCGCGATTGATACCTTTGTGTTGATCGATGCTGCCCCAGCACCCGGCAGATCCGGCGTTCAGACACTTTCATCTCGCTGCGTATCAGCTCGATGCAGGCGCGCCGACGGGCGGGGCTCAGAAGTTTCCCCGGGCCGCCTCCTTCAGGATGAGCTTGTCCCAGGTCAGGTCCGCAACGGCTTTTCGCAGCAGTTCGTTCTCCTTCTGCAGCTGTTTGAGTTCTTTCAGTTGGTCGGCTCCCATCCCGCCATACTGCTT
>NZ_JBGFGM010000112.1:0-510 GCF_041224635.1 Leisingera sp. XS_AS12 | reverse complement strand
CGGGAAGTCGTCGTTGATCTCGTCCATCTCCATCACGATGTCGTAAGGAACCTTGGCCTCGGCCAGGAGCACGTTCATGTGGCCCGGCAGGCGGCCCGCCACCGGGTGGATGGCAAAGCGCACTTCTTTGCCTTTCGCGCGCAGGCGGCGGGTCAGCTCGGCGACGTTCTGCTGCGCCTGCGCCACCGCCATGCCGTAGCCCGGGATGATGATGACGCTGTCGGCTTCCTCCAGCGCCTGCGCCACGCCCTCGGCGTCGATCGCGACCTGCTCGCCCTCGACCTCCATCTGCGGGCCGGTGCTGCCGCCGAAACCGCCAAGGATCACCGAGACGAACGAGCGGTTCATCGCCTTGCACATGATGTAGGAGAGGATCGCACCGGAGGAGCCCACCAGCGCGCCGACCACGATGAGGAGGTCATTGCCAAGCGAGAAGCCGATCGCCGCCGCGGCCCAGCCCGAGTAGCTGTTCAGCATCGACACCACCACCGGCATGTCGGCGCCGCCGAT